>JAUZRH010000246.1 GCA_030950555.1 Mariprofundus sp.
AAATAGCTCCTAAATGAGGGTTTAAATAGTCCCCGCTATTTGGCTACAACAATACTCCCTTCTACGCACCGTAAGGTTATTTAAGTATTACGCCCGTCATTCCCGTGGAGAATCTGCCCCCGCGAAGGCGTGGGGTGGAAATCCATTGTTTTCAATTACACTCTGTAATGGTGGATTCCCGATCCGGTCGGGAATGACGGATAATCCATACTTGAATCACTATATACGGCATCCTTCATATTCCGGTTTACACATTAAGGCCTTCCTTAAGACGGAAAAGGCTTCGCCAAATAGTTGATTCCCTCACCCCCAACCCTTTCCCGGAGGGAGAGGGGGCAAGAGCCTAGACTTGTAAATGCACTGTGATGTGAATAATACCCTCTCCCTCAGGGAGAGGGCTTGGGTGAGGGGGTCATTAAAAAAACGTCCATGATTAATCCGGCCTACGGAAGATGAAGGGGCCTCTTTCCGCTGTAGGTTAACGGAGAGAGTATCAACTATTTTTTATGGTTGGTGAAGGATGCCGAATATTTATTTCTTTCTGTAGCCCTAAGCTGGAATTCAGTCGGACAATAGTTTAGTCTTGGCATATATTTTTTATTGGCTGGGTATTTTTTTGATATATTCAGAAGCGCCTGTTCGTGGCGTAGAAAGTGAATAAATAGTTGATATTTTAGGAAGGTCATTAGTGAAAAAAGCATTGATTACAGGCGTTACAGGGCAAGATGGATCATATCTTGCAGAGCTGCTTCTAAGTAAGGGGTATGAGGTGCATGGTATTAAACGGCGTGCGTCCTCTTTTAATACGCAGCGCGTTGATCATATCTATCAGGACCCGCATGTAGAGAACAAAAATTTTGTACTGCATTATGGAGATCTGACCGATAGCTCCAATTTAACCCGTATTATTCAGGAAGTGCAACCGGACGAGGTGTATAATTTAGGGGCGCAGTCGCATGTGGCTGTGAGTTTTGAATCGCCAGAATATACAGCGGATGCGGATGGTTTAGGTACGCTGCGTCTGCTTGAAGCGATACGTTTACTGGGTATGGAAAAAAAGGTGAAGTTTTACCAAGCCTCTACCTCGGAGCTTTTTGGTGAAGTGCAGGAGATTCCGCAAAAAGAGACGACGCCATTTTATCCGCGTTCACCTTATGCTGTGGCTAAAATGTATGCTTATTGGATTGTCGTCAATTACCGCGAATCTTACGGCATGTATGCGTGCAATGGTATTTTGTTCAATCATGAGTCACCACGTCGAGGTGAAACTTTTGTGACACGCAAAATAACTCGTGGCTTGGCGAATATTTCGCAGGGCTTAGAGCGTTGTCTCTACATGGGTAATATGGATGCACTGCGTGACTGGGGCCATGCTAAAGATTATGTGCGAATGCAGTGGATGATGTTGCAGCAGGATGAGCCTGATGATTTTGTTATTGCGACGGGCGTACAGTATTCGGTGCGCCAATTTATTGCATGGTCAGCGCAGGAGTTAGGCATTACTTTACGCTGGGAAGGGCGTGGGGTGGATGAGGTAGGAATTGTTGATGCGCTTGATGCATCGATGATAGAGAAACATCCGTCACTAGCTCTGGGTGATCAAATTGTTGCGGTTGACACGCGTTACTTCCGTCCGTCAGAGGTGGAGACGCTGCTGGGTGATCCTAGTAAGGCCAAAGAGAAGTTGGGCTGGGTTCCTGAAACAACGGTTCAGGAGATGTGTGCGGAAATGGTTGCTGAAGATCTTAAAGTTGCCAAGCGCCATGCGCTTTTGAAAAAACATGGGCTAGATATTCCAGTAGCTATGGAGTGATTTGGAAATATTGGTTTTACTTATGAGCCAATTGCAAAACTCTGGGTGGATGAGCGGCAATCCCACTTTGAGTCCATTTTTGAGGTGGAATGAGGTGCATGGTGGTTCCATGGAGCAAACAACAGCGCAGAAATGGGCCAAAGTGGGGCCGCCGATCGCCGCTCACGAGTTTTGCAATTGGCTCTTATAATTGACAAGCCTGAATTTGGCTAAAAGAAATGAAGTGCTGTTTATTGAGGGTTTATGAAATGAGTTTGAAAATTTATGTTGCCGGCCATCGTGGTATGGTAGGAGCTGCTATTATTCGGCAGCTAGAGATGCGTCAGTTAGCGGGTGAAAAGCTGGAAATTATTACTCGTACGCATGCTGAGTTGGACTTGACTGAGCAAGGGGCTGTACGTGATTTTATGGCTGCAGAGCAACCTGATGAGGTGATCGTGGCAGCGGCTAAGGTGGGTGGAATCTATGCTAATAACAGCTACCCAGCAGCGTTTATCTACAATAATCTGATGATTGAGTGTAATCTGATCCATCAAGCTTGGTCTGTCGGTGTGAAAAAGTTGCTGTTTCTGGGTAGTTCGTGCATCTATCCGCGTATGGCGAAACAGCCAATCGGTGAAGAAGCACTGCTGACGGGAACACTGGAGTCCACCAATGAGCCTTACGCCGTGGCGAAAATTGCCGGTATAAAGCTGTGTGAAAGTTATAATCGCCAATATGGGGTGGACTATCGCAGTGTGATGCCGACAAACCTTTACGGACCGGGTGATAACTACCATCCCGAGAATTCGCATGTTTTGCCTGCTTTGATCAGGCGTTTTCACGAGGCTGTGCAGAGTGGCGCTTCTGAGGTTGTGATCTGGGGCAGTGGCAGGCCGTATCGTGAGTTTTTACATGTTGACGATATGGCTGCGGCATCACTGTTTGTGCTTGCTTTGCCAGCAGATCAATACCGTGCGAACAGCCAGCCCATGCTTTCTCATATTAATGTGGGTAGTGGCCAAGAGGTGACGATCGCTGAGTTGGCGCAGTTGATTGCGGAGGTTGTTGGCTTTCAAGGAAAAATATGTTTCGATGTTAGTAAGCCGGATGGGACACCGCGAAAATTGATGGATAGTTCACGTTTGGCTAGCATGGGCTGGTCTTCTTCTATTGCTTTGCAAGAAGGCGTGGTTGATGCCTATCAGTGCTATGTTGAGTCTTTATAGGTATTGATCTACAGGCGATTGAACAGGTGAGCTTTTTACGGGTTTTTAGATTAGTTTATTAGGAGGGTTAGTGGTAGCTCATGGGCTTATGCTGGTGACAGCGCTGATGGTAACATTGCTGGCGATGCCATTGGTTATAAAGTTTGCACATACCCTTGGTATGGTAGATGAACCAGATGCGCGCAAGGTCCATGGTTCAAGCATGCCAAGGACAGGTGGCATTGCCATGGCCGTTGGTTTTTTTGTTACAGTTTTGCTGTTTGACGTGTCAGACAGGGGTGTGCAGGCCATTATGATGGGGGCAATATTTATTATTGCAACGGGTGTGCTAGATGATATTTGGCAGATTCGTCCATGGCAGAAGTTTCTGGGCGAAATTATTGCGGCCTGTATATTTATCTGGTGGAGTGGTGTGTCGCTCACATCACTTGGTGACCTTTTTACTACGGGGCCAATCCTGACCGGTAGCTTTGGGCTGTTATTTACGGTGATCTGTATTGTAGGTGTTATCAATGCGTTGAATCTCTCGGATGGTTTGGATGGTTTGGCAGGTGGATTGGCGCTTATTGCGGCTCTATTCCTCGGTTTTTTTGCTTGCATAAGTGAGCAGTGGGCTAGCCTATTTGTTATTGCGGCACTATTGGGAAGTCTCTTGGGCTTTCTGTATTTCAACTCACATCCAGCGAGAGTGTTTATGGGCGATACAGGTAGTTTACTGCTTGGTTATCTACTGGTGACGACTGAAATCTTGTTGGCTGGTGAAAAGCCTGATCTGGTAGCTCCGATCAGTATGGCGATGGTATTGGCTTTGCCTGTTGTCGATACACTATTTGTTATGACGCAGAGAATAATGAAGGGGGATAGCCCTTTCCTGCCAGATAAAACCCACATTCATCATCGATTGTTGGCGCTGGGGCTGCCTCATGGCGCTGTGGTTTCACTGCTTTACGCTTGTATGGGTTTGTTTGGTTTTACTGCTGTATTGGTGCGAAAACAACCGGAATGGATGCAGTGTATGATTGGGCTTGTTACGGCACTTGTTCTTTATGGCATTCTTATAGCATTGACAAAATCGGGCTATCGCTGGAATCATAGCGCTTCTGATTTGCTTGAATCACCTGAGCCATCTTCAATCTATCGACGTCTAACAGCTTGGTCAGGCCGCTCTATTCCCTATATGAGTTGGCTTATTCCGATAGTGCTGCTGATGCCCGTTCCTTTTTTGGAGCAATTGCCAACGATGATCGTATGGCTGACACTATTGAGTGTGGGTAGCTTGCTTGTGCTTTACCCCGCACTCTCCTCAGAGGATCGTTTGGGGATTGTACACGGTTTACTTTATTGGTCGGTGTTTCTTATACTGACGATATCGGCCTATTATGGCAGTGATTATGTTCGTTTCTACATGATGACTGTTGCTGTTCTTGTTGCTTTATGGGTGATAGTGAAGTTGGTCTTTAAGCGCCATCGTCGAGTATTTCTTACTTCGGGCTTTGAAGTGCTTATTATTCTTGTCTCTTGGTTGATTCCTCAGTTGTTGGAGCATGCGTTATATATTGACGCAGAGGGTCAGTACAATTTAACGCTTGCATGCTTGGAGTCGGTTCCCTTTCTGCTGGCAATGAAGATAGTGATTCGCCAGCAACCCAAAAGAAATCGTTCATTGATGTTGAGCATGACGGCTATCCTTCTGTTCGTTGTAGGAGGGGCTCTTTTTTAAAAAGGTAAATTAATTGTTGACAACGTAAGGGTGTGTTTATATTGTTCGCGCCACATTATTCCCCGGTAGCTCAGTTGGTAGAGCGGGTGACTGTTAATCACCTTGTCGCTGGTTCGAGTCCGGCCCGGGGAGCCATATAAAAAAAAGGTCTGCATTGCAGGCCTTTTTTCGTTTTTGCAAATGGCTCTGAAACATTCGATGGTTCTGGCTGCTGCATTTCTCAGGCGTGCAGGTTAGCTTGCGTCGCTATGGCTAAGATACTATTTCATTTCGGCGAACTCTCTCTCAAGGGTAAGAATCGCCACACTTTCGAAAATCGCATGGCGCGCAATATCCGACGAGTCTTGGGTGAGCAGCTTAAATCAAACGGTCTTTACCGGGAGCATGGGCGAATGCTGGCCGATGTGCATGAGCTTTCCGATGATTTGTTGAAGCTGCTAACGCTGACGCCGGGTATCCGTAATCTGTCGCTGGTGCATGAATGCGGCTTGGAGCTGGAAACGATGCAGCTTACGGCAGCTCAGGCTGTGACTGAAGCCTTTGGCGAGAACGTAGCGGGGCGACCGTTTCGGGTCAGCTGTAAACGCAGTAATAAAAGTTTCTTTATGACCTCTCCGGAGATGAATTTCGAGATTGGTGGTTACCTCAAGAATCATCTAAAACTACAAGTGAACCTGGATGCTGCTGAGATTGATGTGCATGTTGAAGTAGGGGCGAATGCCGCCTATATCTATACACGAAAAATTACCTGTATTGGTGGTCTTCCTATTGGTTCATCGGGGCGTGGGGTGGTGCTTTTTTCAGGTGGTATTGACTCTCCTGTGGCCGCTTACAGCATGATGAAACGCGGAATGGAAGTCGTGCTGGTTCATCTTTATAATAGTACGATAAATCGGGATTTCTCTAAGATTAAGAATCTGGCGCGTCAGCTTTCACTGTATCAGGGGCGGCTCACCCTGCATATGATCGATCTCGAAGAGTTTCAGCGGCATGCTATTGCTAAGGTAAATGCTGAATATCGAATGATAATCTATAAACGTCAGATGATTCGAAGTGCTGCTATTATTGCTGCCGATACCGACTCACAAGCGCTGGTGACAGGTGATTCACTTGGCCAGGTGGCCAGTCAGACATTGGCTAATATTCACGCTATTTACGATGCCAGTGACTTGCCACTACTTTCGCCTCTGATTGCATGGGATAAAGAAGAGATTATTACTCTGGCGCGCAGGATCGGTACGTATGAAATTTCTATCGAAGAGTATTGCGACATCTGTTCCTTCCTGATTGCCAAGCATCCGGTAACCAACGGTAAACGCGGCACTGTCGCAGAGCTTGAGGAAGAGTTGCCTGTATCTGGTCTGGAGTGCCACATGCAAACCATTCGCTTTAATGGTGGGGCAGAAATCGTCCGTAAAGTTGCTTTGGATGTAGGTTCTAAAGATGACGAATAACGATATTCTGCGGCGAATCCGCTACAGTTTTGATTTTGATGATGCAAAAATGATCGCACTATTTGCTTTGGCTGATTGTTCAGTGACACGTACGCAGATTAGCGCATGGTTGAAAAAGGATGATGATCCGGCTCTGCGATTATGTAGTGATTGTGAACTGGCTCAGTTCCTTAATGGCTTGATTTCTGATCGTCGTGGTAAAAAAGAGGGTGCGCAGCCAGTACCCGAACAACAGCTTAATAATAATACTATTTTCAGGAAGTTGAAAATAGCATTGAAGTTAGATGATGAGGGGGTATTGGCTATTTTGATGTTGGCCGGTTTCACTCTGAGTAAGCATGAGTTAAGTGCTTTTTTCCGAAAGCCAGACCACAAACATTATCGCCAGTGCAAAGATCAGGTTTTGCGTTATTTTTTAACGGGCCTGCAGCTTAAATATCGACCCAGTGAGTGAGTGGAGTATGCTGTTCCGTCACGCTTATGGGGTAGGGCATCTCAGTGCAGGGCGTGATTGATGCAGGATGCGCCCATCCGCGAGTATGACAGTTTGCTTGTTAATAATGGGCAGGGGTTGAATTGCCTGCAATAGACCCCCATAAAGGGCTTGAATCGGTTTAGGCCGAATCCTATAAAGAGTTTTCAAGAACATGACTAAAGGAGAAAAATCGATGGCTACAACAGTTCGTCCCCTGCATGATCGCGTCATTGTCCGCCGTTTGGACGAGGAAGAGAAATCCGCTGGTGGTATTATCATTCCAGATTCAGCTAAAGAGAAACCCCTCGAAGGCGAAGTTATCTCTGCTGGTAAAGGTAAGATTTTAGAGAATGGCGACGTGCGCCCTCTGGATGTTAAAGCTGGTGATAAAGTTATTTTTTCCAAATATGCCGGTACAGAAATCAAGCTTGATGGCGAAGATTTTCTGATGATGCGTGAAGACGATATTCTCGGTGTGATCGAAGCATAATCGTTTTATTTAGCAGAAGCCTTATGACCTTTCACCTTTTGAGGTTTGAAAGGTCCAATAGTATGAAGTAATTAGATAAATAGGAGAATAAAGAATGGCTAAAGACATTCAGTTTGGTGAAGACGCTCGTGCCAAGATGATGGTCGGCGTTAATAAGCTTGCCGATGCAGTAAAAGTAACCTTAGGTCCCAAAGGCCGTAATGTTGTGATTGAAAAATCATGGGGTGCACCAACCATCACGAAAGATGGTGTTTCTGTTGCTAAAGAGATCGAGCTAGCAGATAAGTTCGAGAACATGGGCGCGCAGATGGTTAAAGAAGTGGCTTCCAAGACTGCAGATATTGCAGGTGATGGCACGACGACGGCGACAGTTTTGGCTCAGTCTATTGCTAAAGAAGGCGTGAAGGCTGTTGCTGCCGGCATGAATCCAATGGATCTAAAGCGCGGTATCGATAAGGCTGTGGCTGCAGTAGTGACTGATTTGGCCGCACTTTCTAATGAAGTTCAGAATCAGGAAGAGATTGCTCAGGTGGGTACAATTTCTGCGAATGGTGATGCTGAAATTGGTAAGATCATTGCTGATGCTATGGACCGCGTGGGTAAAGAAGGCGTGATCACGGTTGAAGAAGCGAAGGGTCTCGAGACAGAGCTTGACGTAGTTGAAGGCATGCAGATTGATCGCGGTTACCTTTCTCCATATTTCGTTACTGATACTGAGCGTATGGAAGCGAATTTGGATCATCCATATATTCTGCTGTTTGAGAAGAAGATCGCTAACATGCGCGATCTACTGCCAGTATTGGAAGCTGTTGCTCGTACCGGTAAGCCTTTGCTGATTATCGCTGAAGATATTGAAGGCGAAGCGTTGGCAACATTGGTAGTGAACAAGGTTCGTGGCGTGGTGAACGTTGCAGCTGTTAAGGCACCTGGTTTTGGCGATCGTCGTAAGGCTATGATGGAAGATATGGCTATCTTGACTGGCGCTAAGGTGATCTCTGAGGATCTTGGTCTGAAGCTGGAAAATGTTACCCTTGAAGATCTGGGTTCAGCAGCTGCTGTAAGTATCACGAAAGATAGCTCAACCATTATTGATGGTGCTGGTGAAAAGGACTCCATTGAAGGTCGTGTGGCGCTGATTCGTAAGCAGATTGAAGATTGCACATCTGATTATGATAAAGAGAAGATGCAGGAGCGTTTGGCCAAGTTGGCTGGCGGTGTTGCAGTGATTAAGGTTGGCGCAGCTACTGAAGTGGCGATGAAAGAGAAGAAAGACCGTGTAGATGATGCACTGCATGCAACACGTGCAGCTGTAGAAGAAGGCATCGTTGCTGGCGGCGGCGTGGCATTGCTGCGTGCGCGTAAAGCATTAGATACCGTCGCAGGCGTGAATCATGATGAAGATACCGGTGTAAATATCATTCGTCGTGCGCTCGAAGAGCCTCTGCGTCAGATTGTTGCCAACGGTGGCGGTGAAGCATCTGTTGTTGTTAATGAAGTGTCCAACAATGAAGGTCACTTTGGTTACAATGCACAGACAGAAGAGTACGGCGACTTGGTCAAGATGGGCGTGATCGATCCGACCAAGGTAACCCGTTCTGCTCTACAGTATGCAGCTTCTATCGCGGGTCTTTTGATCACAACTGAAGCAATGATTGCTGATATTCCTGCACCTGCAGCAGCAGCCGGTGGCGCACCAGATATGGGCGGCATGGGCGGTATGGGTGGCATGGGCGGTATGATGTAAACGTCCCAACGTCATAGCATAACGACGCATAAAGAGCCTGTAGCCCTAGTGGTTGCAGGCTTTTTTTGTTGCTTGACTACTTTCATAAGTCCGCGTTTGTCCAGCCAAGTCTTGATGTTGGTGGTACATGTGCTAAATTATATGTGCAAAATAGCCTATTCATGCCTAATATGCACCGATATATGTACCGCTATTTTAGAAAAGAGGCATAAATTATGAAGCCTGAATTCATGCCTTTCTAATATTTATCAATAGCAGGGGAATTATGGCAACAGATAACAACACTTTTGAAGTAGCACTATTTAAAACTGCGGATAAACTTAGAAAGAACATTGATGCAGCAGAGTACAAAAATGTGGTATTGGGTCTCATCTTCCTCAAATATATCTGATTGTAACGGATTCTGTTGATAGTAGCCCAACGTTTTTAGCTGACCTGACAGCA
>JAUZRH010000247.1 GCA_030950555.1 Mariprofundus sp.
TGGGTGGATGAGCGGCAATCCCACTTTGAGTCCATTTTTGAGGTGGAATGAGGTGCATGGTGGTTCCATGGAGCAAACAACAGCGCGGGTTGGGCCAAAGTGGGGCCGCCGATCGCCGCTCACGAGTTTTGCAATTGGCTCTGAAGAGTTACCATACGCTTCATTCCAGTCTGAGTTGCACCGAAGCGGGCTTGTGACTCCCTGCCCTTGCCGTTATTTCACGGCAATAGACCGTCATTCCCGCGGGTTGAATCGGGAATCCATATCTAAAAAAACCGCTCTGTTTGATTCTTAAAGCAATATGCATTCCCACGCAGGAGCGAGGGAACGCATATCTGTAGTTGTAGGTGTACTGTCTTACAAGAGAGGCCTAAAGCGATGACACTTCACATATAAAAACGGGAACATCGAGTGTAAGAATCCACGCTGGGTAATGTTTACCTTCGTGTCTTTGTGGTGAAAGCTTGTGACTATGGTTTTTTGTGGGTTTAAAAGCGTTACTGTTTATTCCGGTGAAGGAAACTGAAAAAGAGAGCCAGTGCCAGGCCGAAGATGCCGCCGAGAATGCCGAAGCCACCTATGCCTGCTTCGACCATCAGTAGTGGGGGAATGCCATTGGTTGTTTCGATGTGTGGTATGGCTTTAATTTCACTGATGGCATAATAAAAAGAAGCAATACCGACGACGATCAGTAGGCAGTAGACTTTAATTTGGCGCTTCCAGGTGTTGCTTATCTTTGCCCGGCGGCAAGGTAAACATATACCTGACTTATCCTCAGTCTCGCTGCCGCATAATGAACATGACGTCATGTGCCTCTCCTCTGTTTTGTAGTTTTAGTGCGTGCTGGTGGTTGTGGGCTGCGTTGCTGAGTGGTGTGCTGGAAGTGTTTTCTTCTTTTTGTGGCTGCTATGCTTAAGTACTACGCCGCCAGGCATAAGCGCAATTGTTTCATAGGTGTCGCTTAGTGATGCAAAGTTACGGGCTAAGTCGTGTAGCTCTTCCTTTTGAGGGTTGAATAGGACATGGGTAACTCCGGTGATTTTGGTCGAAAAGTCAGCTGCATCCTCATTGGATGGTGGTAGTGGAAGCACGTCACGGCGTGTGGCTAGCAAGGTTCTGGCTGGCCACTGACTAGCAGCAATAAACCCATCTATAGGGCTTGATTCAGCCTCTCTGTTTAAGATGTTAATGAGTATATCACTATCGCTCTTTAGACCAAGTTTGGTAATGTTGAGGCTGTTTTTTGCTGTAAGCATAGCGACAGTGGCAATGATCGTCACCACGACCAATACTAATCCGCGTTGGCCGGTAAGGCCGCGCCAGCCGATACGTTGATTTAAGCCAATAAGAAGGGGCATGCCCAAGTAGAGTGTGGTGGCCCAAAAAATAAGCACCCATGCATGGTCAGCATGAGCAACTCCAATCACACTTGCAATTATCAGCATCAGCATCGTGCTGTCGAGATTGCGACGCTGAATGAGCAGGGTGAATATCATGGCGGCAAGGCCGAGGTCAGCAACGATCAATCCAATACCCCAGCTATCAGTACTGTGTAGTAATGGTGATCCGCTTATAGCATCACCTAGGATGATTAGTGGGTTGAGGGTGGCTGTATCCATGCCGTACCAACCCCAGCGTAGAAAAAGGATGACGATGGTAGTGAGTACCATTGCAATAATCATCTTTTGTGCTTTTTTTTGATCTCCGGGAGAGAAAAACCAGCGCCATATCAGGGCAAGTGGCAGGGCTAAGCCCATTGGGTGCAGGCTTACGGCAAAGGCGCAAGTGAGGATTTGTAAAAAGAACCAGCTAGGAGCTGAACGTTCACTTTCATGTAATAGCTTATCGAGAAAGGCAGATACGGCAAATGCCCATAAAAGATAAACGCCAGCACCAATGGCATCGACTTGCATCAAACTGATTGGGGCGATCAGTAGCAGGGCCGTAGCCATCATGCTTGATTCGCTGCTGTAACGGGTCTCGGCCCATTTGTAGAGGAGCAGGGCGGTGCCGAAGAGGAACAGCATGGTGTACACTTTGGCAGCCGGGATGCTGCCGATCCAGTGCATGTTTAGAGGTATAAAAAGAATGGCGCGCAGGTCAGGAACGCCAAAGAAGGCAACAGGACTGGCGATTTGATGCACAATAGACCAGTTTAATAGTAGATCCAGTGCTGCAGTCTCTTCAATGCCGTAGCTATCATAGCGAAATAGTGACATGTATGCCCAAGCCAAAAGGCATAAGCCTAGTAGTCCCAGATGTCGAGGAGCGATGTTGTCGCGTAACGTTGTAAGCATGTTTGAGTCCTGTTGGTTCTATGTGTGAGTTTCTGGTGAAATTTTATGATTTTGGCGATTGTAGTCAATGATTGAAACTGTGCAACTTTGGAGCGTTGTTCCTCAGGTAATTATGCTATTTCGCATTTCCACCCCACACCTTTGCGGGGGCAGGCTCTCCACGGGAATGACGGGCGCATGCTTAAATTCACGGCAATTGGCCGTCATTCCCGAGGCTTAAATCGGGAACCCAGTTCTAAAAAACGCTCGTTTGACTTCAGTCCCCATGGGCTCTTCGTCTACACCTTGACGGGCATGACGAGTGAAAGGCTATCTACCCTTAGGGCCACGGAAAGAATAAAGTATCCAAGTTATGCGCAGGATAGTTGTTGGATTCAAGGCGCCAAATCAAGCGCATAAGCAAGCCCTGAATGGGCGCGATAGCCTACTGCCTTTAGTCGTAACTCTGTGGCAACGCAGAAGGCGGACTTATATTCTACGCAGAACCTGGATACTTTATTATTTCCGTGGCCCTAAAGTGGTGGCAATTCAGCATATAAAAACTGGAACATGGGAATGCTGTGATCGCTAGGCAGTCTTTTGAATAGTGCGTTTATCCTGCTGATCGCTGATGTTATTGTTGAGTAGTGAAATGAGTATGTCTGGTTGAGTGAGTACATCCGCCAGGGTGTAGCTGTGCAGGACATCCATGAAGGCTTTGCGCGCTTTGTAGAGCGCCTGTTTGAGGATGCAAGCGCTGATGATGTTGCAGGAGTCACATGCATGATCAAAACATTCAAGCAGATTCATGTGCGGTTCCGTGGCGAGTATTACTGCGCCAATATTAATTTGATGCGGCGTAAAACTGAGGATCATACCTCCCGATTTTCCCCGTGTCGTGGTGATCCAGCCGTCCCTAGATAGGTTGTGCACCACTTTCACCAGATGATTGCGATTAATGGCGTATGCTTCTGATACTTCGCTGATAGTGCAGCGACGATCAGTGTGGAGGCCTAGAAAAATTAAAACGCGTAGGGAATAATCGGTATATTGTGTGAGTTGCATTGACGAAAGATATATTTATTTGACAGCTTTTGTCTACCTCTGATATTGTTCCGTTTAGCACAGTAGGTTCGGTGTAGAGATTTAGAGGAGGCGTAGATGAGCTCAGTATATGAACAACTTGGTGGTGAAGCGGCAATTAATGCTGCAGTAGAAGTATTTTATCGTAAGGTACTTGGTGATAAATATGTGGTTCGCTTTTTTGAAGGCGTCGACATGGAAAAACAAGCTGGTAAACAGAAAGCTTTTCTGACCATGGTGACGGGCGGACCAAATAACTACACGGGTAAAGATATGCGTGAAGGACATCGCCATTTGGTCAAAATGGGTTTGGATGACTCCCATGTAGATCATATTCTTTGCCACTTGCGCTCGACCTTAGCTGAGCTGGGTGTGGCTCAGAATTTAATTGATACCGTCATCAGTGTGGCTGAAAGTACACGCGCCGATGTGCTGGATAGGTAATATAGATGCATTTTGAAACATTTATTCCAGTATTCTTAATGTTTACAGTGTTGGGCCTGATTGTGCCGGTTATTCTCGCGGGGATGTCGTCAGAGGGGCGTGTTACCTCTACTGAGCCTGAAGAGAAGAGTCTCTATGAACAACTAGGCGCTGATGCTGCAGTGAATGCTGCAGTTGATGTATTTTATCGTCGTGTGCTTGCAGATGCTTATGTGATTCGCTTTTTTGAAGGCGTAGATATGGATAAACAAGCTACGAAGCAGAAGGCTTTTTTGACGATGGCTTTTGGTGGTCCACATCATTATTCGGGTAAAGATATGCGTGAAGGCCATCGCCACCTGGTAAAAATGGGCTTGGATGATAGTCATTTTGAGCATATTTTGATGCACCTTCGGGCTACATTGGCTGAGTTGGGTGTGGCAAATAATCTGATTCAGCAGGTGATCGCCATCGCTGAAAGTACCCGTAATGACGTGCTTGATCGGTAACTAACCTGTTAGTTGGCAATGAAAGGGGGCTACAAGCTCCCTTTCTTTCGTTAGCGTTTTGGAATAAATAGTTTTTGGAGTAGATAAATGGCAACCATACGTTTTGAAGGTCAGGATTATTCTTGTGCCGAAGATGAAGTTTTACTGGATAGTCTCGCCAGGCAAGGTGCGGTGCTCCCATCGGCTTGTAAAGCAGGTGCTTGCCAGACTTGCCTGACGAGAGCTTTGAAGGGCAAACCAACGCCTGTTTCACAGCAGGGCTTGAAGGATACCTTGGCAGCACAGGGCTATTTTCTGGCCTGTTTGTGTAAGCCGGTAGAGGATATGGAGATTGGCTTAGCTTCTGTTTTATCTGAATATTCAGTGCCACTGATGCGTAAGGAGCTGCTCAATGAGTCGATTATTCGACTGCGTGTGGAAAAACCTGAAGGCTTTAGCTACAGGGCCGGCCAATTTGTGAACGTGCGTCGTAGTGATGGGCTGAGCCGTAGCTACTCATTGGCTTCTATTCCCAGTGATTCCTATTTGGAGTTGCATATTAAGCGAGTAGCCGAAGGTGAGATGACCACTTGGCTGTTTGATGAAGTGGCCGAGGGCGATATGTTGTCCTTTTCTGGTCCTGCTGGAGATTGTTTTTACCTTGCCGGTGATCTTGAACGTCCGCTGCTTCTTGCTGGTGCCGGCACAGGCTTGGCACCTCTATTGGGTATTATGCGAGATGCCTTGGAACAGGGACATCGCGGCCCGATTCATCTTTTTCATGCCAGTCTTGCGACATCGGGTCTGTATTTGATTGATGAGTTGAACGCCTTGGCCAAACAACATGCACAGCTTAAATATACGCCATGTGTTCTCCATGGTGATGCACCAATCGGCGGCATGCAGGGAAATATCATTGATCTACCTGCGCAAGTGTTGGGTACATTAAGCGGTTATCGTATCTATCTCTGCGGTGATCCACCGATTGTAAGTGGCTTGCGCCAGAAGTCTTTTATGGCCGGCGCGGCAATGCAAGATATCTATTCGGACCCCTTTGTATTTTCTTCTACCTGATTGATGGTGGGTTGTAGTGCTTGCGCGGAGCTTTGGTTGGATATATAATGCACGCTCTAATTTTCTGGGAGGATAACGATGCATTTTGAAACTTTTATTCCTGTTTTTCTTATGTTTACAGTATTAGGGCTAGTTGTGCCTGTAATATTGGCTGGTATGTCATCTGAAGGCCGGGTTCAAGACTAAGTAAAACTTAGGGCCACGGAAATAATAAAGTATCCAGGTTCTGCGTAGAATATAAGTTTGGATTCAAGGCGTATAATCAGGCGCATAGCTTGGCTATGTAACTGATTTGGCAACGTAGAATGCGGACTTATAGACCAGTAGAATTGGATGATTTATATTTTCCGCGGCCCTTACGCACAAAAAAGGCCCGGGAAGTCAGCTTCTCGGGCCTTTTTTTATGTAGTGCTCGATATTCCCGAGCTGATTGAGGCTCGACCATTGTAGGGCGTGATTGATAGCAATGGATTTCCGCTTCACGCCTTTGCGGTCATGACGAGAAAAGAGATGTTCAAGCTTGAATCACTAGCGTATTTTTTATTTCACAAGCTGTTTAATAGCCCTATTTTTGCCCTGCCTTAAATGGGACGCCCGATTAAGGCTTGGTTTCCGCGCACGAGATTATAGGATGCGAGCATGAGCCCGCAAACTACCCACTCCCACATTCTTACTCTAAAAGGCGAAGATGCCTTACCTGACTTTCGTCGTGATAAGTTGCTGCAATTGATGCGCAGTGAGGGGATCTCCGTTACGGATATCCGTGCTCACTATATTCATATAGCCGAATTTTCTCATCCATGCTCTGCGGCTGAAACCGAGCGGCTGGCACTGCTATTGGGCAATGTGGCTGAGTTGTTTGATGGCGCGGCATGCGAGCAGTGGTTTGTGGTTGTGCCGCGGATAGGCACGATTAGCCCATGGTCTTCCAAGGCTACGGATATTGCCTTATTGTGTGGTTTGGCTGAATTAAGGCGACTCGAGCGCGGTGTTGTGTACGAGGTCGGCGGCATCAGTGGTGATGAGCATGCAGCCGTTGCCTCTTTGTTGCATGATCGTATGACAGAAACAGTGCTGGCTGATTTAAGCGCGTTGCCGAAATTGTTTGTTCATCATCAGCCAGCACCTTTGGTCAGTGTTGATCTACTGGCTGGTGGGCGTGCTGCCTTAGTGGATGCGAATGGCGATTTGGGCTTGGCACTGGCGGATGATGAGATCGATTATCTGCTGGAGAATTTCTTGCGTTTGGGACGCAATCCATCCGATGCCGAATTGATGATGTTTGCCCAGGCTAATTCGGAACATTGCCGTCATAAAATTTTTAATGCTGATTGGGTGATTGATGGTGAAGAGCAGGATAAGTCGCTGTTTGCGATGATTCGCAATACGCATCAATTAAATCCTTCAGGTACGCTGGTGGCGTATAGTGATAATTCTTCAGTGATCGAGGGTGGTCATTGCAAGCGATTTTATCCGGATGTGGATCACTGTTATCGCCCCCATGAGGATACCACCCATATTTTGATGAAGGTGGAGACTCATAACCACCCGACCGCGATATCTCCTTTTGCAGGTGCGGCTACGGGTTCTGGTGGTGAAATTCGTGATGAGGGTGCTACGGGTATCGGCTCGAAGCCGAAGGCGGGTCTATGTGGCTTCTCAGTATCGAATTTACATATTCCTGGTTTTGTACAGCCGTGGGAAGTGGCTTACGGTAAGCCTGATCGCATTGTCTCGGCGCTTGATATTATGTTGGAAGGGCCGATTGGAGCCGCCGCCTTTAATAATGAATTTGGCCGTCCGAATCTGGCGGGCTACTTTCGTAGCTATGAACAGGATGTCTCAGTAGCTCAGGATCAGAGTGAGCTGCGTGGTTATCACAAGCCGATCATGATTGCTGGTGGTGTCGGTAATATTGATGCGCGCCATGTGTATAAAAAAGAGGTGCCGGCAGGTAGTTTGATTATCCAATTGGGTGGCCCGGCCATGCTGATTGGACTGGGCGGTGGCGCGGCTTCCAGTATGGATACCGGAGCCAATGCTGAATCGCTAGATTTTGATTCCGTGCAGCGCGGGAACCCGGAGATGGAACGTCGTTGTCAGGAGGTTTTGGATCGCTGCTGGCAAATGGGTGATGCCAATCCCATTCTGTTTATTCATGATATTGGTGCGGGTGGACTCTCCAATGCCGTGCCTGAATTAGTCAATGATGCGGGTCGTGGTGGCTGGATAGATTTGCGTGCCGTGCACAATATGGAGCCGGGCATGAGCCCGATGCAAATTTGGTGTAATGAGGCGCAGGAACGCTATATGTTGGCGATTGCGCCGCAGTCACGTGAGCTTTTTACGGCCCTTTGCGAACGTGAACGCTGTTTGTTTGCGCTGCTGGGTGATGCCACAGAGAAGCGTGATTTGGTAGTCAATGATCCTGAGTTTGAAAACCAGCCAGTAAACGTATCGCTCGACATGCTGCTTGGTAAAGCACCAAAAATGAGTCGTGATGTGCTTCATCAGGCGGCAAGCTGCGTAGCTTTAAATTTGCAGACCATCGATATTGAAGAGGCTGTGATGCGGGTGCTGCGTTTGCCTGCTGTGGCGAGTAAAGAGTTCTTAATCACTATTGGTGATCGCTCGATTACCGGCCTTGTGGCTCGTGATCAGATGGTGGGGCCTTGGCAAGTGCCTGTCGCTGATGTGGCGGTAACCGCCACTGATTATACACAACAGAGCGGTGAAGCGATGTGTATGGGTGAACGCACACCCTTGGCGGTATTGAATGCACCTGCTTCGGGTCGCATGGCCATCGGTGAAGCTGTGACCAATATTGCTGCTGCCAACATTGCACAGATTGGTGATATCAAGCTTTCAGCCAACTGGATGGCGGCATGTGGTCATGAGGGTGAGGATGCTCGCCTTTATGATACTGTCAAAGCGGTTGGTATGGAACTATGCCCTGCGCTGGGCATAGCTATTCCCGTAGGTAAAGATTCATTGTCGATGAAATCGGTCTGGCAGCAAGATAATGAAAAACGGCAGATGGTTTCGCCACTGTCATTGATTATCTCGGCCTTTGCACCGGTTGTCGATATTCGTAAAACACTCACGCCTGAGCTGCAGTTAGATCAGGGCGATAGCGAGCTGCTGCTGCTAGATTTGGGTTGTGGTCAGGCTCGTTTGGGTGGCTCTGCTTTGGCGCAAGTGTATGGTGTTACGGGTGAAGACGTTCCCGATGTTGATGATGCTGCCCTGTTGAAAAGCTTTTTTAATGTCGTACAACAGCTTAATCAGCAAGGTCTTATTTTGGCTTATCATGATCGCTCTGATGGGGGCCTATTTGTGACCTTGTGTGAGATGGCCTTTGCCGCTCGCACGGGCTTGAATGTGCAGCTAGATTCGCTCAGTAGTGATCAAGCGGATGATATCATTCGCCAGCTTTTCTCGGAAGAACTGGGGGCCGTGATTCAAATTCGTAGTGCGCAGCGCCAACAGTTGTTTACATTACTGGCTGACGCTGGCCTTGCACATATTGTCCATAGCATCGCTCAGCCGCGTAAGGATGGACTGGTTCGTGTCAGTCACCATGACAAAGTGGTGACTGAGCATCATGTACAGCAATTACAACAGCTTTGGGCAGAGACCAGTTTCAGGATGCAGGCACTACGCGATCATCCGGAATGTGCTCAAGAGGGTTTTGATGCGCTAGCGGATCGGGCTGATAACGGCCTTATGGCCGAGCTTAGTTTTAATCCAGCGGAGGATATTTGCCTGCCCTTTATTCACAAGGCACGTCCGCGTATGGCTGTGTTGCGTGAGCAGGGAGTGAACGGTCAAGTAGAGATGGCAGCGGCCTTTGATCGTGCCGGGTTTGACTGCACGGATGTACATATGTCTGATATTATTGCTGGACGTGTTTCCTTGGCTGACTTCAAAGGACTGGTGGCTTGTGGTGGCTTCTCCTTCGGTGATGTGCTGGGGGCTGGTCGTGGATGGGCTAACTCGGTACTGTTTAATAAACGGGCTAGAGACGCGTTTGATGCCTTTTTCCATCGCCAAGATACCTTTGCTTTGGGTGTTTGTAATGGTTGTCAGATGATGTCTGGCCTAAAATCGATTATTCCGGGTGCCGAGCAGTGGCCAAGTTTTGAACGTAACCGTAGTGAACAGTTTGAAGCGCGCTTGTTACAGGTGGAAGTGCTCGACTCACCCTCAATATTTCTCTCCGGTATGATCGGTTCAAAGATGCCGCTGGTGGTTGCCCATGGTGAAGGACGTGTCGTATTTGATGGCGCACAGCCAGTTGATGCGCTGGCATCATTGCGTTTTCTAGCTCCGGATGGCCAGCCTGCTGTTAGCTATCCGCATAACCCGAATGGCTCGGCTGATGGCTTGACCGGTTTTACCACTGCAGATGGTCGTTTTACCATTATGATGCCACATCCAGAACGGCTATTCCGCACAGTGCAGCACTCCTGGCATCCGGCTGAGTGGGGTGAAGATGGCCCATGGATGCGTATGTTCCGCAACGCACGCAACTGGGTTGGGTGATGCTTTAGGGACGCGGAAAAAATACATCATCCCTTTATAGGAATGCTTCATACAACCCCTCTCCTTGAGGGAGAGGGTATTGCTCGCGTCACAGTGCATTTGCCAGCTGAGGCTCTTGCACCCTCTCCCTCCGGGAGAGGGTTGGGGTGAGGGAATCGACTATTTGGCGAAGCCTTTTCCGTCTTAAGAAAAGCCCTAATGTGTAAACTGGAATATGAAGAATGCCCATTTATACTGGTCTAAAGCCTAGCCTTCAGCGTTGCAGAATCAGTTACCTTTTAAAGGAAATCCTGACTATCGCGCCCATTCAGGGCTTGCTTATGCGCCAGATTCAACGATTTGAATCCAAGCTTTTATCCTACGCATAACTTGGATACTTTATTACTTTCGTGGCCCTTAGGGGCGCTATAGTCATTCAAGTATGGATTGTACATCATCCCCAACCGGAACGGGAATCTATTTGCTGCAGAATGTGATTGAGAACAATGGATTCCCGCCCCACGCCTTCGCGGGGGCAGGCGTGGAGCGGAATGGCGAGCCAGAGACGTCCGCTCGTCATTCCCGAGGGTTAAGTCGAGAATCCAGCACTAAAAAACGCTTTGTTTGAATTGAGGCCAAGCGCTTACAACCAGTAAATATAATAATTCAAGTTTGAGCTGTCTTTTCTCGTCATTCCCGTGAAGACGGGAATCCATTATTATCAATAGGTGGCATCGATGGGATGCTTGTTGGCTGCTATTGAAGCGGTTCCC
>JAUZRH010000248.1 GCA_030950555.1 Mariprofundus sp.
TTGGATTCAAGACGCCAAATCAAGCGCATAAGCAAGCCCTGAATGGGCGCGATAGCCTACTGCCTTTAGTAGTAACTCTGTGGCAACGCAGAATGCGGACTTATAGACCAGCAGAATTGGATGATTTATTCTTTCCGCGGCCCTAAGCTTGCCTTGTGCGTTGCAGTATCAGCCACAAGTGAAATAGATAAGTCCCATAGGACTTGCTTATGCGGCCAACAGTGCGCCTTGAATTAGAACTCTTATTCTTCGCACATTGGCATCTTTATCTGTTTCCGTAGTCCTTATTCATTTTGGCTTAAGGTTTCATATTTAAGCTTTCCCTTCCAGATAACAGTTATTCGGAGTGTTCATGTCGAATCCTATTCATATATTGAAGTCCCGCGTTCAACAGCGCGTCTTAGGACAGGAGAAGCTGGTCGACAGTATGTTGATCGCGCTGCTGGCCGATGGTCATCTGTTGGTAGAGGGGGCACCGGGTCTGGCAAAGACCCGAGCTATTAAAGTGCTAAGTGAGGGTATCGAATGTGATTTTCACCGCGTTCAGTTTACCCCTGATCTGCTGCCATCTGACCTGACGGGTACGGATATTTATCGTCCACAAGAGTGTGCCTTTAGCTTTCAGGCCGGACCGCTATTTCATAATTTGGTCTTGGCCGATGAGATTAACCGTGCACCGGCTAAAGTGCAGGCGGCACTATTGGAAGCGATGGGTGAACGTCAGATTACCGTGGGTAAAACCACACACCCTTTGCCGGCACTTTTTTTGGTGATGGCCACGCAAAATCCTATTGAGCAGGAGGGCACATACCCCTTGCCGGAAGCGCAATTGGATCGCTTTCTGATGCATGTGCGTATTGACTATCCTGATGCTGCGACAGAAAAGGCTATTCTTCGCCTCTCCAGAGAAGAGTTTTCAGGCCCAGCGGAAGTTGAAAATATTTGTCTAACACAGGCTGATATCTTCAGTGCCAGGCGTGAAGCAAATGCACTACATATGGCTGATGCACTGGAAGATTATCTGGTTCATCTTGTGATGGCCACTCGTCAGCCCGAAGCTTATAGCGCTGATTTGGCCCGTTGGATTCAATATGCGGCTAGTCCACGTGCAACCATTGGGCTAGATCGCTGTGCTCGTGCACATGCATGGCTGGCGGCTAAGGAGTATGTGACACCTGAAGATATTCAGGCCGTCGCACCGGATGTGTTGCGCCATCGTATTCTGCTTTCCTTTGAAGCTGAAGCCGCAGGCATCACTGTCGATGATGTGATTACTGAGTTGCTGCAGTGTGTCGCTGTGCCCTAAATATCAAAGTGTTAAGCGCAGAGTAGTTTATAGCGTAGATAATGAGCTCAATATAAACCCTTTTTTGACCCTAAATGATGATGCTTTTGCCTTTAGGGCCACGGAAAGAATAAAGTACCCAGGTTATGCGCAGGATAGAAGTTTGGATTCAAGGCGCCAAATCATGCGCATAGCAGGGCTATGTAACTGATTTGGCAACGCAGAATGCGGACTTATAGACCAGCAGAATTGGATGATTTATTCTTTCCGCGGCCCTTAGAGCTACTTCTATCGCGCGTCGTGATCTCCGACGCTTGGCTGCTACGGTGAGAGCGTTTGAAACACTATAACAATGCGTTACTTGCCAAACTATGGATGAGCGACAGTCCCAACCTAGCAGTGTGCCGGAGTGGGGCAGTCAATCGCCGCTCATGGCTTTAGCAAGTGGCTCAACTATCAAGGAGTATAAGCTGCAACGTCCTAGTCCGATAAAACTTGACCTCTCGTACTTGATACATCTGCAGCGACCCGCAACAAGCCTGCATTTGTCACAGGGGTATCCACGTGCTCGCTTGGCAGGGGGGCATCTGTCGCGCTTTCAAGGTCACGGTATTGAATTTGATGAGGTGCGCCTTTATCAACCTGGCGATGATATACGCTCAATGGATTGGCGTGTGACAGCCAGAACGGGCAAGCCCCATAGTAAAGTTTTTAGAGAGGAGCGAGAGCGCCCCGCCATGCTGTTGCTTGATCTGCGGCCATCGATGTTTTTTGCCACACGTGGTGCATTAAAATCCGTCGTGGCAAGCGAGTGCGCCACTCTATTGGCTTGGTCTATTCTGCAGCAGGGTGACCGCATCGGTAGTATGATATTCGACGCTTCAGCATCAGGGCAAATGCAGCCTCTAAAGCCAATACGGGGAAAACGGGCGGTAATGCGTATGCTCGGTGCTGTTTTAGCGCACCCTTTTTGGCAGCAGCGGCCATACGCGCGTTTGGGTTCACTGCTGCCCACACTGCAGCGCGCGGCTTATATGGCACCGGTAGGCAGTATGATGATTATTGCCAGTGATGCTCGTGGGCTGGATGCCGCAAGTGAATCCATGCTGCAACGTCTGCTGGCCCATCATACTGTGCTGTTTGTGTTTATTTACGATCCCTTTGAGCGGCAGATGGAAAATAGTGGGCTGCTATCAGCTTCAGATGGAGAGCTGCAGCAGCAGATAGATAGTAGTCAACAATCACAAAGGCAGGAGCATGCTAGTCGTTTTATTCGTCGTAGAGATGTTTTGCAGCGTTTAGAAAAACGGCCGGGGTTTGTGCTAATAGAGTGTGCTACGGATGATGATCCGTTAACGGCGCTTCAGAGCCGCTTGGGCAGAGGGCGGTGAGTATGAAAGAGGGCGCTCTGGATCAGTTGCATGATATTCACCTGCCTGAGGTGATCTCCTGGTGGCCACCGGCACCGGGCTGGTGGTTACTGTTGCTATTATGCTGTTTGATGATCGCTGGCTGTTATTACGGTTGGCGATGGTATCAAAATAAAAAACTTAATCCATCCAAAAAAGCCTTATGGAAAGCAGGGATGCAAGAGTTTTCTCAAGTAGAATCTGCTATTTGTTCAGGTGATACATTAGCCATTGCAGGGCTCTCATCGCTGATGCGCAGGGTTGCACGTCAGTTGGATATGGATACGTCAAGGCCGGTTGCAGGCTTAACAGGTGAGGCGTGGCTAGAGTGGCTGGATAGTCGTTGGCAGCGCCATGATTTTTGTTCCGGAGCAGGACAAGCGCTAATCACCGCACCCTATCAAGTAACGGCTGATAGCGATGCCATAGCGCTTTGCCAAGTTTGTCGTGAATGGTTGGAGGCACAGTTTTGAGTCTGTTTTCAGGATTTGAATTTACTTGGTTTTGGGTGCTGCTTTTACTACCGCTACCTTGGTTAGTGCGTAAATGGTTGGCGGGCTTGCAGCGTCCGAGTGTCGTGGCACGGATCCCCTTTGCCGCGGAGTTTGCTGGTGGGGCTAATACGATGCATGCGAAGCGTCGTAAGGGTTCAGGTCGCTTGCTGCTGGCATCATTGATTTGGCTGCTTTTACTCATGGCCGCTGCCAGACCGATCTGGTATGGTGATGCAACGGCGCTACCGGTCAGTGGTCGAGATTTGTTGATGGCTGTGGATATTTCAGGCTCGATGCAGACAAAAGATTTCGAGCTATCCGGTCAAGCTGTTGATCGCTTAAGCGCCACTAAAGTGGTGGCACGGTCGTTTATTGATCGGCGTGTCGGCGATCGGATTGGTCTGATTCTATTTGGTACCAATGCCTACGTGCAAACACCGCTTACCTTTGACCGAAAAACAGTGATGGCTCTATTGGATGAGTCGGTCGTGGGACTTGCTGGGAAGTCTACGGCGATTGGTGATGCTATAGGATTGGCTGTGAAAAGACTGGAGCAGAGTAACCAGGATAAAAAAATAGCTTCAAAAGAGCAGGTATTGGTGCTTCTTACCGATGGAGTAAATACTGCAGGTCAACTCTCGCCCAAGCAGGCGGCCGAGTTGGCAATAAAACATGGACTGACCATCTATACGATTGGTATTGGTGCTGATGCTATGACGGTGCAATCTTTTTTTGGCTCGCAACAGGTAAATCCCTCTGCGGAACTGGATGAAAAAGGCTTGAGCGCCATAGCCGAGCAGACAGGGGGGCGTTATTTTCGTGCGCATAATAGCCAAGAGTTGGAAAAGATCTATAGCATGATTGACCATTTGGAGCCCGTCGCACGCGATAAAATTCAGTTTCGCCCACGCCATAGTCTGTTTGTCTGGCCGATGGCTTTAGCACTACTGCTGGGAATTATATTATTCGCTTCAATGATACGTTGGAGGCCGTTATGGAAGCATTAAATCATCTACACCTGTTGCGACCTTTCTGTTTGTTGCTGCTGCCACTTTGGTTGCTACTGATTTATGCTTATTGGCATAAGCAACATCATGAAAGTGGTTGGTCAAAAATGTGTGATCCGGCACTGTTAAATTATCTGGTTGGCGAATCGGTTAAACAGAGCCGTCGCTCACCAAGATTGGCGCTCCTGCTGGGGTTGGTGGGCAGTTTGTTGATTCTTGCACTTGCAGGCCCTGTTTATCAGCAGCTTCCGCAAGCTGTTTACCGAGCGCAATCGGCAATGGTAATCGTACTTGATCTATCACGTTCGATGGATGCTGCGGATCTTAAGCCCTCCCGCTTAAAACGGGCCAAGCAGCAGTTACAGGATATTTTGAAGGCTAGAAAAGAGGGTCAGACCGGCTTGGTTGTGTTTGCCGGTTCAGCCTTTGATGTCGTACCGTTAACTACGGATAATCGGGCTATTATAGCACTGCTTCCTAGTTTGGATACAACCATGATGCCGGTACAGGGTTCACTCGCTTCGGCTGGCATTGAACACGCGTTAGCTATGTTGAAACGTGCAGCTGTTGAGCATGGTTCGGTTGTGATGCTGACCGATGGTGTGGATTCAGAGAGCAAACAGCTAGCGCTTAAATTAGCGGCGGCAGGTCATCAACTCTCTGTTTTGGCTGTGGGTACAGAAGCAGGGGCGCCGATTGCCATGCCCGATGGCGGTTTTCTGAAAGATAGGGGTGGTAATATTGTGCTTGCAAAAGTGCAGTCAGCAAACCTTGCTGCCATAGCCACGGCAGGTAAAGGTATCTATATAGATATACGCAGCGGTGACTCTGACTTGAATCACATCCCAGGGCTTCTGCCAAGCATGCGTGATCATAAGGTGCTATCGCAGTTGCAGAGTGATCAATGGCGTGAAGAGGGGCCTTGGCTTGTTTTGCTATTACTGCCTGTTGTGGCGTTACTGTTTAGGCGTGGAGTGCTTCTGTTACTGCTGTTGATACCCTTGAGTATGCCCGATTCGGCCCGTGCCATGAGCTGGCAGGCGCTTTGGCAATCAGCCGATCAAAAAGCACAGAAACTGATGCAGCAGGGTGAGTATGATGCAGCCTCCAAAACATTTCATGATCCAGCCTGGAAGAGTGCCGCTCTCTATAGAGACAGACAATTTGCAGCGGCAGCTAAAGCGCTTGAAGCCGTTGATTCAGCCGATAGCTGGTATAATCGTGGCAATGCGCTGGCAAAAGCCGGTAAGTTAGAGCCAGCCATTGCCGCTTATGATCATTCATTACAGCTACAGCCTGATCATAAAGATGCAGCGTTTAATAAAAAAATAGTTGAGCAGTTGCTCAAGAAAGAGCAGAAAAAGCGCCGTGATAAAAACAAATCTGATAAGAAGTCTAACAGTGATAAATCAAAAAATAGCCAAACTGGCGATGGGAAAAAAGCCTCATCTGAGCAGAAAGATAACAAACAAGCGTCGGGCGATAAAAAGGCTTCCGGAGCACACGCTGCAGGGCAAAAGAAGGGTGATTCAAAGCCGCTAGGACAACAGGCTGATAAATCTAAAAGTGCTGATAAGCAGCAAGCGCAAGAGGCTGCAGAGCCCCAGAAATCGGGGCAACAGCAGTCTCAGTCCATGCATAATAAATCAGCAAAAGATAAACGCAAGCCAATAGAAACGCCTGCGGCAAGCGATAAGACAAGCCTGGAACAGCAGAGTGCGCGGCGTCAGTGGTTGCGTCGTATTCCGGATGATCCGGGCGGCCTGTTAAGACGTAAATTTCAGTATCAATATCAGCAACAAGGTAAACAAGCCGCGGAGGGTGAGGCATGGTAGCATATAAGTTGAATCCGTTAAAAGTGAGTTTCATTGGCCTGTTATTTTTGCTAAATTGGCTCCTTATAACGCCTGTATTTGCGGCAGTGAATGCACAGGTGGATCGGCAGCAGATGGCTGAGGGGGAAAGCGTCAATCTAACCGTCACCTTAAGCGGTGATGATAGTGGGAAACCAGAGACCGCCGTGCTTGAGAAAGATTTTGAGATTCTTTCACGCAATCATAGCAGTGCTTATAGTTTCATTAATGGCTCAATTGGCAGTAGTGATACGTGGCAGTTTAGTCTGCGCCCACGCCGTGGTGGTGAGCTTTTGATTCCAGCCATCAAGGTAGGTAAAACAACCACCACGCCTATGATGATTAAGGTGAAAAAGGTCGCTGCCAGATCCGGCTCTGGTGGGATGCCAACGGGTGATATCTGGTTGGAGATGGTGGCGGCTCCTGAGTCGGTATGGGTACAGCAACAGACGATCCTGACTATTAAAATCTATCAGTCAGTGGCCATGTCCCAAGCACAATTAAGCGAACCTAAATCGGATCACGCGGTAGTGGAAAAGTTAGGTGATGATAAACAGTATCAAGTGAACGATCATGGCAAAAACTGGCGGGTAACTGAGCGTAAATATGCACTCTTCCCTCAGCAGAGTGGCACGATGACGATCGAACCTGTGCAGCTTGATGCAGCGATTGTGATGCATCAACGGGGTTATGGTGCTTCAATGTTTCAATCAACCAAACCCCTGCGTGTACTCTCTAATAAGATAAATATAGAAGTGAAACCGATTGTTTCGCTGTGGAATCAGGGCGATTGGCTTCCATCCAGTAAGCTTATGTTAACAGAAACGTGGCCAAAAGGTGAAACATTTAAGCTGGGCGAACCAATTACCAGAACACTGACTCTGCAAGCGGAGGGACTCTCTGAAAGCCAGTTGCCACCGCTACCTCTGTTGTTGCCAGATAATCTAAAATCCTATCCGGACCAGCCCGTGCTTCATCATAGCCTCTCCGAGAGGGGGATTCGTAGTAGCCGGCAAGAAAAAATAGCGATCATTCCCACGGTACCCGGTACTTATATTTTGCCCGCTATTGAGATTCCATGGTGGAATGTAAACAGTGGTAAGATAGAGCTGGCAGCGTTGCCCGCTAGAAGCTTTAAGGTGGTAGGGACGCTGATGACTCCCGTTGTACCACCTGCAGCGACGAGTCAGCCCGTAACAGCTATTGAGGCCGTGCCGAGTATTGCCATGGATAAAAAAGAGAGTCAGTGGAAGATGATTGCACTGTTTGCGCTTTTTGGCTGGATAGTGACGCTGTTGATACTGCTCTTTAACGCTGTTATTAAAAAAAGAGCACCGACTGAAAAGAAGCTACGCACTTATGAACAGGAAGGTTTTAAGCAAGCCAAAGGTGCCTTTTTAACGGCCTGTAATATTCATGATGCGAAAGGCTGTGAACGAGCATTGATAAGCATGGCTGCGATTCAATGGCCCAACAGTGCGGCGTCACTACATGCTTGGCATGCCTACAATGATGTCAATCTGAATCAAGCGCTACGTGCTTTAGAACGTGCTCTATATAGCAGCGCCAATGAAGCCTGGAAAGGCGATACGCTGTTGACAGCTTTTAGACAACTGGATCTAAATAGGCAGTCACAGAAAAAAAGCGACAAAAAACTACACCTACCCGACCTCTACCCCGAGCCACTTGCAAAAACCATAAGCGGCGATTGAGCCAGCTTCTTTTACTGCTGTGTTGGATAAAGATCTGGAAATTGGAGTTTAATAAATTCAATAGGTGCTTTTAGCGAGGTGATTAAATCGGCATCTTGAAGTGGTAAATGTAGCTTGTCTGTAATAAATGCCCCAGGGTGGTGTGAAAATGAACGGCGGTAGTTTGCCCAATTAGAGCTACTGCTTGGTGTCTGATCTGAAATAAAGTGTTGAGCGATCATATGAGCAAGGTTAAGTAACATCATATGCTGTTGTAGTTGAGCTGGAATGGCGTCAACGGGCAAACTGGCTGGGTGATGATGAAACTCGATGAACTGTCGCACATGTGTGGGTAGTTTCCAGTGTAAAGCCAACATCATGCCAGCATCAATATGGGTATAGCCCAACTGCTTAAATTCAGCTTCTAAGGTCGGAACGCCTTGGTTGATCGCTATTTTTACAGCAGCTAAATTTTTGTTATCTTCAATATGCAAAATGACCATTTTACCGATGTCATGCATGATGCCGACCATACTGGCATCACGGCGCGACATACCAGGAACTGATCGGGAAAGAAGATCCATTAGCATCGCAATAATCTGGCTATGCATCCAGATGTGACGAATCTGAATGCGTGCACCTGCGCCATCGCCTAAGGCTGGGGCAAGCGTACGAAAGATAAGGTTGCCTGTTTCATCCAGACCAAGTCGCGTAATCGCCAGTTGAATATCGTGGATGCCTTTATTGCCTACGATTGCGAATGCTGAGGAGTTGCACACCTGTAATATTTTCGCCGTTAATATGGGGTCATTTAAAATCACATCACTCAGTGCTTTGATCGAGGCGTTTGGATTTTCAATAATCCTTTGAATCCTATGCCAATTTTCTGGCATAGGAGGAATATCATGAATGTTTTTAGTCAACCATTGTAGTGTTTCAGGTTCAATAGGCTCAGCTTTTTTTAAGTGATAATTCATGCTCGGACCATGAGAGCGATTTAGCTCTAAAAGCCAGCCTAGCGAATTTGTGACAGTGCCTTTATCAGCCCCAGGAGGTGTTTGATTGTCGGGCTTTTTTTTACGCTTTACAGCGACTTTTTCATTAGACGAGCGTGAAAAAAGCTGTTTCAGGCGTGTTATCAAAGAGGATAATATGTTTGGTTTTGACACGTTTACCTCGACCGTTCACAGAGAAGTTTAAACCACAAGCGCCCATCTTACCTGATTATGACAGATAATCGACAATCATTTATAAATCATCGTTCTATCGCATCGTTCGCTCATTTGATCATGAGGTTTGGAGATTCTAAAACAAGACTATGTGATAGAGAATTCAAAGATATTGGGGCCTCTAACATTTCCCTGATTACGTACAAAGCTCAGTCAAAAAGTTACAGGCAAGATTAACCACGTATGCACACTGCAGCAGTTGATTGCCAAGCAAGAGAAACTCCCCCTAGAGGACGGCTTTAAGACGGGACATCTGCAATGACAAAGATTCCGAGGTGCTTTCGGTTATAGTATTTTTTATTCAACATACTGTTTGACCTCCACCTCCATAGTCTCCTGACCTAAGGGCCACGGAAAGAATAAAGAGCCAATTGCAAAACTCTGGGTGGATGAGCGGCAATCCCACTTTGAGTCCATTTTTGAGGTGGAATGAGGTGCATGGTGGTTCCATGGAGCAAACAACAGCGCGGGTTGGGCCAAAGTG
>JAUZRH010000249.1 GCA_030950555.1 Mariprofundus sp.
GGCCTACGGAAGATGAAGAGGCATCTTTCAGCTATGAGATGACGCAGAGTGTTAACTATTTTTATAGCTGGTGAAGGATGCCAGAATCTGCGAACTATGACTTGAGTTGAGGAGAGATTAAAGGTCTTGTTAGTAAGGTTAGAAGAATTGAACCCAAGTTAGGAATGGTTAGATTAAGAGGTTCAACTGATGCGGGAGCCTCTTGGGAATGACGGGCAAGGCTTGTCTGGTTGCTTCGGGCAGTCTAAAACCAACCCTATCGCGTAGCGGGAACGCCGCTCAAGCTTCCCGTGAAGAACTTGCCCCCGCGAAGGCGTGGGGCGGGAATCCATCCTCGTTCCCATGCTCCTGCGTGGGAATGCATATTCCCGTGGAGACGGGAATCCATTGGTTTTGCTGTTAGGCAGAGCGTTTGGTTTGATGTGGATTCCCGATGCAACCCTCGGGAAGCAAGGAGCGGCGTTCCCGCTACGCGATAGGGTTAGCCAGACAACCAAAACCGGGCCTGAGTGATTCGGGCGGTCTAATGAACCCTATCCCTCGTTCCCATGCTCCTGCGTGGGAATGCATAAGGTGGGGGGCGGGAATCCATACTTGGATCACTATACTAGAGCGTTCTAAGGAAGGTGCTCGTTTTCCATGGTTTGATCTTGAGTAGTCACGGCTACTTTAGCCAGCGTTCAGTGCCGTTTTTATTCACCGAAGGCTTTTGTCTGAGCTTATTGGAGAGGGTGGAAGCGAAGGGTGTTGACCCGGAAAAATTCAAACTGTTCTTTGGGGAGTTTGAAGGGGGCTGCAGCATGAATGGCGCGGATCAGAGATGCATCGAGTAGTTCACTGCCAGAGCTTTCAATAATGCGAATCGATGCAATTTCACCGTTAGCTAGTAGCTTCATCTCAACTTGTGGGTCGCTGAGCTGACCGCTGTTAGCGGGTACTTTCCAGTGATTTTGAACAGCCGTCTGCATTAAACCGATATAGTGCTCTTTTTCACTGTTGGAGAGCTGTTTACCGGCAAGGGCTGCTAATTCTGGATGGGGTGTGGCTGCCGGTGCTGTTTTGATATTACTCTTCGAAACTACGGGGGCAAAAGGGTCGAAGTTATCATCGACTTTAGGTTTTGCTTTCGCTCTTGGTTGATGTCGTTTTTTTTGTGTGGTGGCTTTTTTAACTTTTTTTATCACAGGCTTTGGCGTAATTTTGGTGATTGGTTTTAGCACTGGTCTAATTTTCAGGACGGGCTTGAGTGTCAGCTTAATAGGTTTTTTTATGACAGCTTTAATAACTTTCTTTTTTACCACTTTTCTTCTTTTCACGTGATGCTTTTTTTGCTTATGATGTTCTAATTTAGTTAGCTGCTGCGCTGAGATAATCATGACCTCAATGCGTTTGAGTGCTTCATGCGGTTGTTGCTTCTGCCCGTGTGCGACGACCAAGATAATAATAAGCACCAAGCAATGCAGCAGGATTGCAAAAAGCAGATCCGCTGTCTGTAGGGAGGCGTTATTTGATTTAGCGTTGCGGCTCTGTGACAAGGCCAACTTTCCGTATGCCTGCTGTTTCTAGCAGGCTCATGATTTCGGCAATACGGCCGTAAGGCGTTTTACTGTCGCCGCGAATAAATACTGGTAGCTCGGGCTTCTGCTTGCGTATGGCTGTGATGCGGGGGGCCAGCTGTTTAATGTCAATGGGATTCTTGCGCATAAATATTGAGCCATCAGCCCGAACGGAGACAACCAGTGGCTCTATATTTAACTGCATGGCTGGTGATTCGGCATCGGGCAGGTCTACATTTACACCTTGGCTAAGTAGTGGGGCGGTCACCATAAAAATAATAAGAAGTACCAGCATCACATCTACCAGCGGAGTTACATTAATCTCCCCCATAGGTTCATTCTCTTTCTCCCATCTGTTGTGACTATTCCACATAGGATCAGCTCTTCATATGGCGATCGAGAATATTGAGAAATTCTGATGAGAACTGCTCCATATTTGAGCCAATGCGTTTTAATTTGGCGGTGAAGGTATTGTAGGCAACAACCGCTGGAATGGCTGCGAGTAGACCAAATGCTGTAGCCACCAACGCTTCAGCGATACCAGGTGCAACAGAGGTGAGGGCCGTATTTTTGGTCAGAGCAATGCTCTGGAACGCATTAACGATGCCCCATACTGTGCCAAAGAGACCGATAAAAGGAGCTGTGGAGCCAACGGTGGCCAAAAAGGCAAGGTGGCGGGAGAGTTTCTCAATTTCGCGTGAGAAGGCCGCATCTAGTGAGCGGCGAATGCCATCAATATCTCCACCGGCCATAAGTTTATTCGGATTGCTGGGGTTGGCGCTGCGTTTCAGGTTTGAAAATTCACGATAGCCTGCCTTGAAAATATTGGGCAGTGAGCTGTTAGGGTATTTTTTCGGAATAATGGCCAATAGTGTATCCATATCGGTGCCACCCCAGAACGTATCTGAGAAGGCTTCAGCTTCGCGGCGCGTTCTGCGATAGAGTCGGAATTTATTGAAAATCACGGCCCATGAGATCACCGATAACAGGATGAGTAGAATTAGTACCCCCTGAACCATGACCCCCGCATTGAGAATGAGGTGTAGTATGGAGAGATCTTGGTTCATACGGACTCCGGATAGATATAGTTATTTAATTGGTCGCTTAGGGGAGCGGGAACACGCGTGGCTTTGCCCGCACTATTGATACAGGCCAGCTGAATGGTGGCTGAAACAATAGCGATGTTATGCCGAAAAATGAGCTGTTTAAAAGCTAGGGCTGCACCGCGTAGTGAGATAAGCGTTGTTTGAACTTCAATCAGTTCATTAAAGCGTGCAGGCGTGTGATATTGAATATGGGCCTCTCTGACAGCAAAAAGCACCCCATAAGTCGCTTCAATCTCAACCAGATCAAGGCCGATTTCGCGCAGGAATTCAGTGCGTGCGCGTTCCATGAATTTTAGATAATTGGCATAATAGACCACGCCGCCATGATCGGTATCTTCATAGTAGATGCGTAGTTGCAGCTCTTTATGCAAAACATTCACAGTAGCGACTCTTGTTTTAAGCTGCCCGGCAGCACCCGGCACATATGGGTATAGGCTAGGGCTGTTGCCATGCGGCCACGCGGCGTACGACTGATAAGCCCCTCTTGCAGTAGATAAGGCTCTAAAACATCTTCAATGGTATCACGCTCCTCGGAGATAGAAGCGGCCAGTGTATCTAGGCCGACCGGCCCACCACCATATTTATCAATCATCACAGCCAGTAAACGGCGATCCTGATGATCGAGCCCTAGATGATCGACCTCTAAGCGTTCAAGCGATATGTCGGCAACCGTACCACTAATAACACCGTCGTGATCAACCTCAGCAAAGTCACGCACCCGTCGTAGCAGACGATTGGCAATGCGCGGTGTGCCACGAGAGCGACGGGCAATCTCTTGTGCGCCGCAATGGTCTGTCACGATATTGAGCAGTTTGGCTGAACGCTCAATAATCAGTGTGAGTTCTGCATGAGAGTAAAACTCCAACCGTTCAATCACACCAAAGCGGTCGCGCAGAGGGTTGGTTAATAGGCCCGCACGCGTGGTTGCCCCCACAAGGGTAAAGCGCGGAATGTCCATCTTAATGGATCTGGCTGCGGGTCCTTGGCCGATAATAAGGTCGAGTTGGAAATCCTCCATGGCCGGATAAAGAATCTCCTCTACCTGTGGGCTGAGGCGGTGAATTTCATCAATAAAAAGTACATCACCCTCTTCAATATTGGTGAGCATCGCGGCCAGATCACCCGGTCGTTCAATGACGGGGCCGGACGTGGCGCGGATATGGACGCCCATCTCCAGTGCGATGATATTGGCTAGGGTCGTTTTACCTAGTCCTGGTGGACCGTAGAGCAGCACGTGGTCGAGTGTTTCGCTACGCCCTTTTGCCGCCTTCATGTAAACATTTAAGTTGGCTCGTATCTTTTCTTGGCCAACATACTCATCTAGTTTTTTTGGACGCAGGGCAGCATCCCAGTTATCAGCCCGGTTGGCTGTACCGTCGATCAGTCGATCGCAATCATCCTGCTCTAATTCATCTTGCATATTAGCTCATGGCCTTCAGGGCGGCGCGAAACATGGTTTCAAAATCAGCTAATTCCACCCGTTTTAGGGCCGCATCAATTTGCGCGGGTTTATAACCAAGGTTGGTTAGGGCCGAACGTACTTCATCGGCTTTATTGCTAACAGCTGTAGTGCTGCCATCGACCGGTACGCTGCCCAGTTTTCCCTGTAATTCCAAGATTAGTCGTTGAGCCGTTTTTTTACCTATACCGGGCGTACGGGAGATGGTCAGATCATCGGCCTGTTCAATAGCGACGATAAGCTCTTCTGTGCTAATGCCACCCATTAGATTGAGGGCCATGCGGGCGCCCACACCGGTGACGCTGGTTAGTTTACGAAAAATTGCCCGCTCATCGCTATTGCTAAAGCCGAATAGCGTCAACTGATCTTCGCGCACGTAAGTATGGATCGACAGCTCAGCTGCTTCACCCTGTTTGAGTTTACAGAGCGTTTGCAGGCTAACAGTAACATCATATCCGATACCGCCTACAGCTAGGAGCACGGCACCAGCAGGATCTAGTGTTTTTATGGTGCCGGATAGCCAGCCAATCATTGTTGTTTCTCTACTATTTTTTGCATCGGGGCATGATGCGCATGACAGATGGCCACGGCAAGTGCATCTGCACTATCTTCAGTGAGCGGCTCAGGCGGATGCAATAGCATGCGTATCATATGTTGAACTTGTGCCTTATCAGCGCGGCCAAAACCTACAACCGCCTGTTTGACCTTGGTGGGGGCGTAAGGGGTGACACGCAGGCCGGCATCCGTACAAGCAGCAACCAGTGCACCCCGTGCTTGGCCAAGCTTTAGAGCGGAACTTACATTTTTAGAGACAAACTGATCCTCAATGCCGGCAACGGTGGGTTGAAAGGTTGCGATAATCTCTTTTAAGCCATTAAAAAGGAGATGCAGCCGTTTATCAAAATCGCCTTTACCACAGTGGATAACACTATGATGAATATAGCGCATGTGATTGCCTTCGATATCGATAATGCCTATACCTGTTTTCACTGAACCGGGGTCTACACCTAAAATGCGCATGGAATAGGAAGTCCTGCTGAATTAACCATGAATTCTCTCCATCTCTGCGTCGGAAATATCATAGTTGGCAAAAACATTTTGCACATCATCCAACTCCTCGAGCCGGTCGATCAGTGCTAGCAGTTTTTCTGCAGCCTCACCTTCTACATCGATACTATTTTCCGGTAGCCACGTTACTTCGGCAACATCTGCTTGCATATCTGCATCATCTAGCGCTTGGTATAGTGCTGGAAAATCTGCAGGGCTGCAGCTAACCGTCGTGCAGCCTTCTTGAGGATCCTCAATGACATCTTCAGCTCCAACTTCAAGGGTGATATCCATCAGTTGTTCTTCACTGGTGCTGTCAGAGGCAAAAATGAACTGTCCTTTCTGGTGAAACATCCAACTAACACAGCCCGCTTCACCCATATGGCCGCCCCCTTTATGAAAGGCTGAGCGCACATCGGCAACGGTACGATTGCGATTATCTGTCATGCAATCTACGAGAATGGCAACGCCGCCCTGACCGTAGCCTTCATAACGTACTTCTTCAATATTGCTGCCATCATCACCCCCAGCGCCACGAGAAATGGCACGATCGATGTTGTCTTTGGGCATATTTACCCCTTTGGCAGCAGTGATCGCTGAGCGCAGACGAGGATTGGCGTCTGCATCATCGCCACCCAAGCGCGCGGCAATGGTGATTTCACGAATAAAACGGGTGAATATTTTCCCTCGTTTAGCATCGACAGCCGCTTTTTTATGCTTGATACTTGACCATTTATTGTGACCGGACATAACAGACACCTCGTATGAAAATCGGCCTGAACGATAGCATGCCAGACGATACTTTGCACAGTGCATGGCGTCGTTGTGGGTGAGTACACCGAAGGCGTTGTAACGATACAGAACCATCACTGCCGAGGAGTTAGCATCACGTAGCATGCACACGAACCCACGTAAGTTGCCGTATTTTTTTAGCTTATGAGCCAATTGCAAAACTCGTGAGCGGCGATCGGCGGCCCCACTTTGGCCCATTTCCGCGCTGTTGTTTGCTCCATGGAACCACCATGCACCTCATTCCACCTCAAAAATGGACTCAAAGTGGGATTGCCGCTCATC
>JAUZRH010000025.1 GCA_030950555.1 Mariprofundus sp.
GGCTTACGGAAGATGAAGATATATCTTTCAGTTGCGAGGTAACGTAAAGCGTTAACTATTTTTTATGGCTGGTGAAGGATGCCTTTTTTTTAAATCATCTTTTGATGATCGGTCCATCCTATTGGCAACATGTTTTTTGAAAAAAGTGTCAACTACTTTTGGGGTTATATGAAGGATGCCTAAGAGAGAGCGTTTTGTTTGATGTGGATTCCCGACCCAACCCTCGGGAAGCTTGAGCGGCGCTCCCGCTACGCGATAGGCTTAGTTTCTATGGTCGTCATTCCCGTGGAGACGGAAATCCATTGGTTTTAAAATCAAGCAGAGCGTTAATTTTGATATGGCTTCCCGATTTAACCCTTGGGAATGACGGCCGGGGTGTCTCTCGTTATGCTTGGGAATGACGGGTGGGGTGTCTCTCGTTATGCTCGGGAATGATGGGTGGAACACGTAGGAATGGCGGACATCACGTAAATCACTATATGAGTGATGCATATCATAACTGGGACATTGAATTTAAAAGATTTAAAGGGAGAGTAAGCTGATGTTACATACTTTATCTTTCTGGCGGCAGCAGTGCGATGCGGCTCAGCTAGCAGCCTTTGAGCAGCAGCTAGAACCCGTGTGCGCCACAACCATCAAACAAAATACGCTTCAAAATTGCTATCACGGTAGTTATCATCAGGCACTGGTCAATAGTAAATGCCTACGCGCAGCCATTCAAATGGGTGAACGCGATAAGAAAATTGGTCCATGGTCTTATGGTTTGGATCTGGGGCAAAAACTAACGCAAACCATTGCCAGCCTTCAAGGCTGCGTAGTTTGTGATGCGGTGGCACCTCAATTTCAGCAGGCACTCGCCCTATTACTTGAGCGCGGCGTACTATTTGACTATGAGGGTTATTACCACCTTCCGATAGAATGCATTTTAGAACTGCGCAATAAAGATTATCCCGCTAGTTGGCTTACACAGGTATGCGAAATGGTGCTGCCCATATTGGTTCATATTATCCCAGCAGATGTAAAAGCAACGATGCAACAGCCAGCGCCCACCTACATAGAAGCGGCAAGCTGGCTGGCAGTGCAGGGCGAGAAGGCGCGCCACAGCGATTATCAAGCGCAACTGAGCGATGTAGACTGGTCACTACTGCTTGATCTGCAACATAGTCCGATCACCAGTTTCGATAAACTGCAAAAGCACTATCCCGAACTTCAGCCGGTCAGTGTGGATTCAGCCCATTTTTATTCGGATAAGCTTACCATCAGCTTTCGTCGATCTTTAGAAGCGTCAGTACCCGAAGCGCTTTGTAAACTCTGTCGCTTAGGCCTAGTGACTATCGCTATTAATCGCGGCAATCGCGATTTTATCGCCGTCAACCTATGCAGCGAGGCGAAAGAGCTACTAACATTCCACTGGCAGCAAGCCCACCAGCACCAGTTAAAGCACATAGAAGAGCAATGGCTGGCCACCCCCTGTCAGGAAGAGCGGCCTTCACCCTGGTCGATGGACCAACAGATATGGCGCATCTGGACGGCGCTCCATTTTTTACCTCTCGGCATCACCCAGCAGGGAGATTTACGCAAGAAAGATAGTAAAAAAATCGCTTTGGTTTTAAATATGAAAGCGACAGAATCTATTGGGTTTTTTATCCTAAGCCTACAAACTAGTGGCCTACTGCAACAGCAGCAAGACGCCCTGCAGCCTGTAGCGATTGACTGGCCAGCATGGAGCAAGCGCATGCGTGAAAGCATATATCAGGTGGTTCGTGGCTGGGAACCCTGGGATAGTGAGGATCAAGAACAAGCTACCGCGTTACTTGCGGCTCTGCCCACCAAGTGCTGGCTAAAGCTTGAGAACGTGATCGACTGGTTACGCATGCAGAGTGAGGGTAACTTAGCTACGGCCAATTGGCTTATGTTCTTCACCGAGCACCAATACGGCGCCCTCCATCACTATAACAGCCTTGAACAGAGCATCTATCTACTACCACTGTTTCGCAACGTTATTAAGCAGCAACAGTTCAGCTTGCCCGCGCCCGGTTGGCGTGGGGCTAATAAAGATGCCAAAATCCATGGCTTTATATCGGCTGCAGGTGAAATTCAGCTACCACCGGACTGTAAGCATACTATTTTGCACGAGCTAGCTCGTTTCTGCACACTCACCTCAGTAGAGCAGATGATTACCCTGCAACTCGATGTTAAAGCGTTGCAGCGTATGGGCACAGATAAAAAAGCCTTGGCAACGGCTAAAAAAATCCTTGTATCGATACAGTCACCGCTACCTCAGCCTATCGTTTATCTGTTTGAAAAACAGCAGGCTCAAAAACCCATCGCATCCGTGGCGGCAACATCCATGGCGCTACTAATCCATGAACCCAAAGCCATCCTCAGCTTAAAAAAAAGCGGTTATCCTTTTTCCCAGCCCTTTAAAGAGAGGCCGGAATTTGTTCTACTGGAAGCTTCCGTAGATGCTCAGGCCTTTCTCCACTATTGTAAAGCGAATGGCATCCTGTTGGAAACATTGATCCCGCCGATTGCCTGGATCACCAGCACAGTGTCCATCAACGCATGGATGCAAGTGGATATTAATAGAACCAATCAATGGTTGGAAATTTGTTATCAGAAAGCGCGTAACAGCAAACCAAAACAGCTTTTCGCCCGTATTGAATACGATTATTACGGTAAAATAGAGGTTCGGCCGCTACGCAAAAGTAAACAGGGACAGACGCTACTTAAAAGCCTCCTCACCCTTGAACCCAAGCACCTATTGCGCTTGCGGGAGCTGGATGATATTGAGCTCAAAGAGTTAGCGCTGGATGGCCTATGACCTATCACCCTGAACGCCCAATGATCGTACAAGGCGACCACTCGCTGCTACTAGAGACCCACAACCCGCACTTTGCCGCGGCACGTGACGCCATCGCCCCTTTTGCTGAGCTGGAGAAATCGCCTGAACATATTCATAGCTATCGTCTGCATCCGTTAAGCTTATGGAATGCCGCCGCAGCAGGCCATACCCTACAGCAGGCAGAAGATGCCCTACACAACTTCAGCAAATATGCCATCCCTGACAATGTCCTCGAAGAGATGCGCCGCACCTTTGCTCGTTATGGGCAGTTGGTGCTAAGCAAAGAAGATGAACAGACCCTGCGTCTAACCATCAGTGACCCTTTTATTGCCGCCCAAGTAAGCTGTGAGAAAACAGTCCTTGATCAGATCACCGAACAGATTGCTGATCATATTTTTCTCTTAGCTTCCGGCCAACGCGGCACCCTTAAACATGCTCTGATCAAGCTGGGCTTCCCGGTCGATGATCAAGCAGGCTTTAGCGATGCACCGCTATTTGATATTGCCCTACGCGACACCATTTTAAGCAGCGCTCAGCCAATGGCGCTGCGTGCATACCAGCAGCAAGCGGTTGACGCGTTTGTCGCAGCAGGCAGTCATGGCGTGGTGGTATTGGCCTGTGGTTCAGGCAAAACAGTGGTTGGTATGGCCGCGATGGCACGCATTGGCATGAATACGCTTATTATTACCACCAACACTGCCGCAGCGCATCAATGGCGTGCTGAACTGCTCGATAAAACCGATATTAATGTGGGTGAGCTGGGTGAATACACCGGCGCCTGCAAAGATATTCAGCCGGTCACCATTGCCACCTACCAGATGCTCACTTATCACCATAAAAATGTAACTGGCATGGAGCATATTGACTTAATCACCCATTATGAATGGGGCTTAATTATCTTTGATGAAGTGCATGTACTGCCTGCGCCTATCTTCCGAGCGGTTGCTGACATTCAAGCGCGCAGGCGTTTAGGACTGACAGCTACGCTAATTCGCGAAGATGGCTTAGAGAAGGATGTATTCTCCTTGATCGGACCCAAACGCTACGACCTACCCTGGCGCGAACTGGAAAAATCGGGCCATATCGCCGAAGCACACTGTGTTGAGATTCGTATCCCCATGTCTAGTGAAGATCAAATGGCCCATGCCACAGCCGATGATAAACAGAAAGCTTATCGTATTGCCGCTGAAAATAGCATCAAAGAGCGAGTTGCCAAAGCCTTGATCGAAAAACATAGCGGTGAAGGCATTCTTGTTATCGGTCAATATATCAAGCAACTGAAAAGCATTGCCGCCCACCTCGATGCGCCTGTTATCACCGGACGCATGAATAGCGCTGAACGGGAACGCTTATATGATGCTTTCCGCGCCGGCGACCTACGCCTGCTGGTCGTTTCAAAGGTAGCCAATTACGCTATCGACCTGCCAGATGCTTCCATTGCTATCCAGATATCGGGCGCCTTCGGCTCTCGCCAAGAGGAAGCCCAGCGCTTAGGTCGTATTTTACGTCCTAAAGCAGGCCCCGCCTACTTCTACACGCTTGTATCCGACAACAGTCAAGAGTTAAAATTCGCCACCAACCGCCAACGCTTTCTGGCAGAACAAGGCTATGATTACCTTATAGAGGATTGGAAAGAAGCATGAAATTATACGACACCCTGACAGACATGACTGTCGACAAGCTCAAAAAACGACTCAAGTGGCTTAATGAAAAAGACAAGCCCACACGTAAGGATGCTATCATCGATACGATCATGGCCCATCTACTGGGCGATCGCATGATAAGTTACTGGCAGAAGCTCGATCTATTAGAGCAGCAGGCGATAGCGGAAACCGTACACAACTGGCATGGCACCTTTTACAGTGATCCATTTTATGCAAAATATAATGCCTTCCCCGACTCTTTTGGCAGCAATTACAAAGGAAAAAAGTACTGGGAACTTTTTCTCTATCAGCGCATGGTACCGGATGAACTATGTAGCGCACTGCTCAAAATAGCCCCTAAACCGCACAGTGATACCATTCACAGTAGTCAAGAGGCAGAGCTTGTCACTCCGCCAGCGTCTCGCCGCTTTAGCACACAAGATAAAGAGACAACCGAAAGCATGCAGTGCCGCTCCATGGAACAGGTGGTCAAACATGATCTCCATGCGGTGCTGCGACTGGTTGACTCAGGCACGTTCTCCATCAGCGCTACCACAGGCATAGCCGGTGCCGCCTCCTTGAATAAGATCGATAAACTGCTGATTGAGGGTGACTTTTACAGCCGCGATGAGGATTTAAACATAGAAAATTATGCAGGGGGCGCCATTCGCCCTATTCGCCCCTATGCATGGCCACTGCTATTGCAAACAGGTGGCTTTGCCAAGATCAATGGTAACAAGCTCGCGCTGACAGCGGCCGGCAAAAAAGCCCTCAATCAACCACTGGAAAAGAGCGTCCACACTCTGTATCAGCGCTGGCGCGACAAAAGCTCTGTGGATGAACTGCGACGAGTCAATCTGATCAAAGGGCAAAGCGCCAAAGGACAGGTTTTAAAAAATAGCGCCGAACGCAAACAACTACTGGAGAGTGCGCTACGGGCTTGCCCAGCGGGTGAATGGGTCAGCATTAATGAGCTCTATCGCTACATGCGTTCATGTCAGCTATTTCATTTTGAACTCTGTCATTACCCTTGGAAGCTCTACCTTTGTGATCCTCAATATGGTTCACTCGAGTGCGAAACAGCCCTGGTACGCGATCGTTACCTGCTGGTCTGTCTGTTTGAATATATAGCCACACTTGGACTCATCGATGTCGCCTACACAACACCCTATTTTGCTCGTGGTGGCTACCATTCACTTTGGGGCATAGACGAAATTCATTTCTTAAGTCGTTATGATGGTCTGGCTTATATCCGCCTGAATAATCTAGGGGCTTACGTTTTAGACGTCAGCGACGTTTATCACACGCCCAAGGTAAAAAGCCAACCCCTCTTTCATGTAGACCAAAAACTGCAAATCCACCTCTTACGTCAAGCCAATCCAAGCGAAGCGCAGAACCTACAACTTTACAGCAAAGCGAAACCAGACAATAACTGGCTACTCGATGCCAATATCTTACTGCAAGAACACCTTTCGGACGCAGCCATAGAAGAGTTCCAGCATTTTTTAAGCGCCCTCAATGACGACACACTGCCGGCCGAAGTGGATAAATTTTTCACCGATATCAAACATCGCCGCACAGCCCTACGCGACGCGGGCTCCGCACGGCTTATTCATTGCGCGGACAAAAAACTAGCATCCATGATCGCCACAAACAGTGCCTTAGAAAAACATTGTTTGCTAGTCAATGGCAACACCCTTGTCGTGCCTGAGAAGTCACTAGCCGCCTTTCGCAAAGGAGCAATCAAACTGGGTTTCCTGATGCAGTAAACAGCACAGAGAGACAAAAATAATTCACCACAAAGGCACATAGAGAGAGCAGGATCATATCGATAGCCTGCTTTTCTTTGAGCCTTGGTGCCTTTGTGGTCGGCCTGTTATTTAGTTTTCACCACGAAGAGCACCAAGGAAAAAATTATGTTTAACCTCACCAATTGCTTACGAAAAAAAGTGCGATTTCACATATAAAAACGGGAATATCGAGTTCTACCAATGGACTATCGGCTTCACAGGATGACGAGAGAATAATGCCTGCACGTCATTCCCAAAGCTTGAATCGGGAATCCACTTCAAAAAAACGCTCTGCTTAACATCGAGTTACAGTACCCGTTTTGGTAGTAAAATAAACACTCTAAGCCCTTTAAAATAGCCTTTATCTGACTCAAAGTAATGAAATATATAGATTATATCAGGTTAGACCCGCTACTCCTCACCCCAACCCTCCCCTCCGGGAGAGGGTATTATTCACATCACAGTGCATTTACAAGCTAAGGGCCGCGGAAAGAATAAATCATCCACGTGCTGGTATATAAGTCCGCATTCTGCGTTGCCACAGAGTTACTACTAAAGGCAGTAGGCTATCGCGCCCATTCAGGGCTTGCTTATGCGCTTGATTTGGCGCCTTGAATCCAACAACTATCCTGCGCATAACTTGGATACTTTATGCTTTCCGTGGGCTTTAGTCCCGCAATGTTTTGATGTTGCTGCGCGACTGAAGGTGCTTTGCCAAAACAAGATATAGTCAGAGCTTGTATTGCACATCACCACCATAACGCAACCTGTTGCAATCATTGTTGTCCTGTCTTAAAAGGGAAGCCGAATATAGTGCTTTAAGTATCGATTTCCGCTGCAATTTCGAAAAACATAGCATCTCCAGCTTGGATGCCCTCAAACTGAGTCTTGATCGCCAACAAAGCCTGCTCACTATAGGCGCGCGCTGGCCCATGCCCCCAAACAGGCGCAGGCCAGCTTGGATCATTTTTATAACGGACAATATGGTGAACATGCAGTTGCGGAACCATATTTCCCAAGGCTGCAATATTGATTTTATCCGCATCAAAGCTTGTCTCAATAAAGCTCGCGAGCAGCGATGATTCACGCATCAACTGTTGTTGATCTTCACTGGATAGATGGTGTATTTCGCTGACACCCTGACGCTGCGGCACGAGAATAAACCAAGGATAGTTAGCATCATTAATCAGTAATAACAGCGATAGTGGAAACTGACCTAGTACAAAGCAGTCTCTCGCTAGTTGGGGGTGCAAAATCATACATGCTCCTTCAAATAACGGGTCAGGAAACGATCCAACTGATTAGAGAACGATTGCCTATCAGACTGACTAAACAACGCTGGTCCACCTGTCATCACGCCATCCCCACGTAGCTTCTCCATAAAGTCACGCATACTCAAAGCTGAGCGTACATTTTCTATGGTATACATTTCGCCTCGTGGATTGAGTGCATAAGCATGCTTTTCAATCATGCCCGCCGCTAGGGGAATATCGGCAGTAATCGCCAGATCCCCCGGCTTGCAGTGGTCAATAATATAAGCATCCGCCACATCAGCCCCTGCTTGCACAATAACCGAATCAATATAGCTGGATTTTGGATGCTGCATTTTACTATTTGCCACAAGCGTCAGCGGTAGTTTCACTCGCTCAGCAGCACGAAAAAGAATCGCTTTAATAACTTTTGGACAGGCATCTGCATCGACCCAGATATGTAGACTGCTCATAGGCTAGCTCCAGAAAAGACTTGATTTGCTCGCAGTAGGTCACGTGGCCGACCAATATCAAACCACTCACCGTGATGAAAAACACCCGCGCAGCTCTGTTTTTCAATAAGCTGACGCATCGGCGCTGTTAATGGAAAAACTGCACCACTTTGATATGCCGCAAACGCCTCCGCATGCCAAACAGAAACACCTGCAAAGGTGAACGCCTCATGACTGTCGGCAATAACCGAACCATGCTCCAAACCAAAGTCGCCATTAGGGTGATGGCTTGGATTAGTCACAAGGGAAATAGCGGCCCCATGCGCAGGCAAATGCGTTGCAAGTCTCTGAACATTGACATTGGCTAGCACATCCGCATTCCACACGGCAAAGGGATCATCACCGGCCAATAGCTGCAGGGCTTTTTTTACACCTCCACCCGAATCCAGCAGCACTGGTTCATAGCTCAGGGAGAGGTGACAAGCAAACCGTGATCCATCGCCCAGATAGGCCGAGAGTAGTTCCGCATGGTGATGCAGATTCACCGCAATATCACGAACCCCCTGAGCAACCAAAGCGCGGATCACATGGCCAATCACCGGCACGCCCCCCACCTGCATCAGCGCCTTGGGCCGGCCATGCGTCAACCAGCGTAAACGTGTACCTAAGCCGGCGGCTAGAATCACTGCTCTCTCTATCTTTTTCATAGAACCTCCTAACCCAGATGATGCATAAACAGCACTTCTTCCGAACCCCTGATTGCCAAGCTGGGCAGATTGAATGCTGCAGTTCAAGGGCTTGGAGGCTTTAAGCTACGCTGCAACATCAAAGTCTAGTGGGGCTAAAGTTTCACCCCCAAAGAAGCTCGGACTGGCAGCATGACATCACCCATCCACCGCTTACTCCGGCAGTGTCGCCACTTGCGTTAGCAGCTGACTGAGCAATGTTACCTGATCTGAACTCAGCTCTGTTGCATCATCATTGGTAACAAAAAACACATCCACGACGCGTTCTCCAAAAGTAGAGATCGAAGCGCCATGTAACTGATAACCAGCGGTGGTGATGACATAAGCCAGCCTAGCCAGCAAACGAGGCTGATCTGCGGCGGAAACCTCGATAACCGTCACCTGAAACGATGCCTTGGGAATTTCCTGCACCCTGACCGGCACACGCCGCATCAGTACATTCGTTTTAATAGCGATATCTATCTCTAGTGTTGCTAATTGCTCAGCAGCCAACAGCTTAACAATACGACTCTGCAAACGCTGCAGATCACACGTCACATCAAAAGGCGCACCATCTTCACTCTGTAAATGAAAGGCATCCAGCACCCGCCCATCGCTCAACTTATCTGCTCGCGCGGCCATAATAGAGCCATGACCGGTTGTCAGGGTTGCGGCCAGTTGAGCAAAAAGACCGCGTCGTTCTCGTGCCACAATAAAAAACAGACTATGGCCACGATCTTTATCCACCCAATAACTGACGCCATCACCGTCTGTCGACACAATCAACTCTGCCAGCTTCTGCAAGTGCCGAGGTGGAAAATGCATAATACAACTCTGAGACATCTTCGCCAGCGCTCCCTGCAACAACAGCCGTTGACCATTGGCCCCGTCCAATACGGCATTCACACGCGTTTGATATAGATGTTTGGAGGCGTCACTAAGCGACAGATCACTCTGATAGTATAATTCGGTCAAGCGGTATAACTCTTGTAGCAATGAACCCTTCCAATCATTCCATACATTCGGCCCAACAGCAGCAATGTCAGCCACGGTTAGCAACAACAGGTAACGCAGGCGATTCTGATTACCAATTCGCCCAGCAAAATCCCGGATCACCTCCGGATCGGATAGGTCAAAGCGCTGACTTTTGACCGCCATAAATAAATGCTCTTTAACCAACCACTCAACCATCTCTGCGGCATCGGAATCCAGACGCATGCGCTGGCAAAAAACACGCGCCAGCTTTGCTCCCTCATCGGAGTGGTTACCCGGCATGCCTTTGGCTATATCATGAAAGAGTAAGGCAATATAAAGCAACTCGGGACGGTGAATCGCGTGGCACAGCTCGTGTGCAAGAGGCAGGCGCATCGAACGTCCAGCATGCCAAAAGTTACGCGCTTCACCGACAGCTCGAATCGTATGTTCATCAACAGTATAGGCGTGATAACGATTAAACTGACCAAGCCCCACCACTTCGCGAAACTGCGGAATAAAGCGCCCGAGCACACCAGTATCATTCATCTCTTTCAGAGCCCAGTGTACATTCCGTTGGGCACGTAAAATCTTTAAAAAGATGCGTTGTGCCTCCGGACTATCACGAAACGGATCATCAATAAGCAACACATCCGCCCGTATCTGGCGCAACGCCTGACTAGAAAGACGACGTTGCCCCTGCTGGGCTACATGAAACACCCGCAACAAGCGTAAGGGCTCCTCTTTAAAGACCGCAGCATCACGTATACCGACCAGCGTGCCCTCCTGCGTAAAACCATCACCAATGGCATGTTTAAATGAAAATAGACGCGGATGTAACTGCTCATTAAAGTGCATAAGCAGTAAGCCACTAACACGTGCGACTCGTCCGACATGGCGAAAATACTCTTTCATGAAGGCATCAACTGCCGGCCTATCTCCGGATGCATGGTAGTCCAGCCGCTCTGCCAGCGTTACTTGCTGCTCAAAACCCAGTCGATCTCCAGCTCGGCCCATATCCAGATGCAACGCCGCTCGGCAGCGCCAGAGAAAATCCTGTGCTGCCAACAGCTGTTCCAACTCACGCTGTGACAGCGCTCCTGTATTAACTAAACCGCCAATATTATCACAACCATACCAGACCTTCGCTATCCAAAAAGCCGCCTGCACATCACGCAAGCCCCCTTTGCCCTCTTTAATATCCGGCTCCATCCAGAACGCCGTACCACCCGTGCGCCGATGCCGTACTTCCAGCTCTGCTAATTTTGCCAGCACAAACGGCTTACGCTTTTGTTTAAAAAAGAGCTCTAGCTTGCTCTGCAGCTTCTGATTCAGCTCGCCTTGGCCACACAGCAGGCGCGATTCCAAGGCTGCCGTCGCACTGGCCCAGTCTTCCTGAATATGCTCCAAACACTCCTTCACGCTGCGCACCGCATGACCAATCTTCGCTCCCATATCCCATAGCAGCAACAAAAATGCCCGCATCTCAACTTCAACGGCCGGTGTACACTCATCTGGCACAATAAACCATAAATCCCAATCAGAATGTGGTGATAGTTCAGCTCGACCATAACCGCCAACGGCAAGCAAATCGACACATCGAGCCGCTTCAGGTGCTTCTCGCTGCCATAACTCAACCAACAAACGATCCACACCACGACACATCAGGTGACTTAACGTCGCTCCACTTTGTCCCGCTTCTAAAGCGGCTGTGACTTCATCATAAACGCCTTGTAGCTGTTGTCGTGGTAAGCAATGGTTCATTTTTTATCCCTATCCCTACAGCGATAGACACGAAATAACTGTTCACCATTCACCACCCGGCTCATCGTCACAATCGTATCACCGCCCATGTCAGCCGCTGTATTCTGCCCTAATATTTCTAAATCGATTGCCATTGCTTCTGGTGTGCGCTCTACAAAGAGCAGGTGATCAGCCACCTTGACAGAAACCTTGCCCAAGTCTTTACAAGCATCCACCTGACTCATGTAAGCCACCCGCACATGCACTCCCGACTCCGTGGGTTGCTCTACTGATGCACAACCACTAAGTCCCAGTAGCACGAGCATCGCACTTCTAAACTTATAATTCATTCCCCACCTCTTTCATCAGACTATCTAAAAACAGCATCGCATCCAGGGGCCGCATACTATTCAGGTCCACCTGTTGCACCTTTGCTTTAAGTGCGCGCAAGCTTTCCAACTCGGCATCATGCTGACGTTTCTCCGCCACAGCAAACAAGCCTAGTTGATTTTTTCCCGACTCAGCCGCCAGCTCAGAACCATGTTCCAAACGAAACAGATGTTCACGCGCCCGCTTTACCACATCTCGCGGTAGCCCCGCCAACTGTGCTACCGCAATACCATAAGATTGATCGGCGGCATCCTCAACCACTTGATGCATAAAAATCACCGAACCATTCCACTCCCGCACCGTGACAGAGGCATTAAATGCCGTTGCATAGGTATCGGGCAACTCTGTTAGTTCATGATAATGTGTTGCAAAAAGCGTCAACACATCCGGCGCTCGGATAAGCGACTCGGCCACCGACCAAGCAATCGCCAAACCATCCCACGTACTGGTTCCGCGCCCGATCTCATCGACAATCACCAAGGAGCGTGGCCCCAACTGATTGAGTATCGTCGCCGTCTCCATCATCTCCACCATAAAGGTAGAACGACCACTCGCTAGTTCATCGCCCGCGCCAACACGTGTAAAGAGGCGCTTGGTCAGCGGTATACGTGCCTCTTCTGCTGCCACAAAACAGCCGGTATGCGCCAACCACACAATCCATGCAACCTGCCGCATATAGGTCGATTTACCACCCATATTGGGTCCTGTAAGTAACATAAAGCGGCGTGATTTCATATCCATATGCGTATCATTCGCGACAAAGGGCGTATCACTTTTCAGGTGCCGCTCAACAACAGGATGACGTCCTCCCACCACCTTCAGGCTACGCCCGTTATGCACTTGTGGTCGCACATAACGGTGCACAATCGCCAGCTGTGCAAAGCAGACGAGCACATCCAGCGTCGCAACGGCACGTGCGGCCTGCTGAATAGCCGGCGCGTGCTGACATAGCAGCTGACGCATCGATTCAACCAGCAGCTCTTCACGCTGCATGGCCGCATCACGCGCCCCCAGTATTTCTGATTCAAAGGAGTGTAGCTCATCGGTAATAAAGCGTTCGGCATTGACTAGGGTCTGCTTGCGCACATAATCAACAGGGGCATCTTTGGCCTGCGCCTTGGAAATTTCAATAAAGTAGCCAAATACCTTATTATATTTCACACGTAGATTGGCCAGCCCCGTGCGCTCGCGTTCTCGCGCTTCGTAAGCACGCAACCAATCACCCGCATCGCGCGCCAGTCCGCGCAAGCGATCCAGCTCAACATCAAAACCTTCTCGTATCACTCCGCCATCACGAAACTGAGCCGGCGGCAGCTCAATGATGGCACTATCCAACTCAGCCCCCACCGCTTCGAGCCCCTGCATGCCAGTAATAATCTCCGCAAACAGACCCCCGCGATCACCCAACAGAGTATACAGTGATGGCAGCACCAACAGTGACTCAACCATACCTCTAAAATCACGTGGATTCGCTCGGTCCAGCACCACACGCGTTAACATCCGCTCCATATCGCGCACATCGGCCAACTCACCACGCAGCGATGCCATCATCTCGCTATCATCAATCAAACTCTGCACAGCATCCTGACGCTGACTCAGCTGACTCAGATCGGTTAAAGGATTATCAATCCAGAGCCGCAACAGCCTGGCCCCCATCGGTGTTGAGCTCTCATCAAGCACCGCAATCATGCCGCCTTTCGGATCACCATTTAGAGCACAATAGAGCTCCAAATTGCGACGGGAGCGCATATCAATACGCATCCCTTCACCCTGCTCGACAAATACGGGCAGTTGCAGGTGTGCCATCGCACATTTCTGCGTCTGCCCTAGATAAACCAGTGCAGCACCAATCGCTGCGGCTGCCAGCGAGTGAGTATCTAAGTTCAAGGCCTGCCAATCACTCACACCAAATTTTTCTTCCAGTTGCTCGCGTGCGACTGCTGCTGAAAAGCTCCAATCTCCCGGCCGACCCACGGGCGCATCAAAGCTCGTTTCATCACGGCTTTGCAGCAACACCTCAGCGGGAGCCAGCACCGAGAGTTGCTCATCAAAGCCTAGCTCACCAAAACCTTCATAAAGACGCCAATGCCCACAAGAGAGCTCCACAGCCGCAATTCCCCACTGCTCCCCTTTACGAAAACAGGCTGCTAAAGGAGCTGAACGGGATTGATCAAGCAACTCAGATTCAGTGATCGTACCCGACGTTACGACACGCACCACTTCCCGACGCACCGGTCCTTTACTGTTTGGATCAGGTGCTTCCATCTGATCGCACACCGCCACCCGCTTACCCGCTGCCACCAAGCGCGCAAGATACCCTTCCGCCTGATGCCAAGGCACGCCTGCCATCGGAATATCATCACCGTTAGCTTTGCCTCGCTTGGTTAAGGTAATATCCAAAATCTTCGATGCCTCGACTGCATCATCAAAAAACATCTCATAAAAATCGCCCATGCGATAAAAGAGCAAACAATCCGCATACTCGGACTTAATTTTCATATACTGCTGCATCATTGGGGTGTGGGCATTCTCAGCCGAAATCTTTGCCATGGGCGCAATGTAACATGCCAATCCGAGAAGCATAAGATCTTATCTACATTTCAAAACGTACCAGCCAAGGAGCAGTCCCCTTAATGAGCATTATCTGTAAACCTATGAGCGTCCGCAGCGTTGATCCGGACTAGATCAGGAATGGCAGACGTCACCCTTGAATCACCCTCGGAACACCGGCAAGAGATAGCTATCTAAGCAGGCTGAAGCCGGAGCTAATGGCAAATGCGCTGGGTTCTGCCATGCTTCGCAGCAAGAAAGAGATGAGGTATTCATGATGAATCGAACAACACTGCAGCTTGGACTATTTGGACTACTGCTTATTGCTGATCAAGCATCCAAATGGTGGATACAACAGGCTGATTTTCACCCAGTTATTGTCATTGATGGTTTTTTCAATGTTATCCGCGCTTACAATCCCGGCGTCGCTTTCTCCATGTTTGCCGATCTACCGGATGCCGTGCGGGTCGGAATTCTCTTGACCATGACCATCGGCATCGCCATTGCCGTCGTGATATGGTGGTGGAAAGAACGCCAAAACAACGGCATCACCTCCTGGTTATTGGTGCTGATCCTAGCCGGTGCCGCGGGCAATATATGGGATCGCATCCAGCTGGGCTACGTGGTCGATTTTATTGACTGGTATGTTCGAATTGATGGCGCTGAATCCCATTGGCCCGCTTTCAATGTGGCTGACAGCTGTATTTCAATTGCCGTGGTTTTACTACTTGTTACCAGCTTCAAAAAAAACTGATAACCCGTTACAAGGTGGTAACGACTATCAGCCCACGGAAGCCACACTTGCTGACACAGTTTAAACAGCCAGCCCCGAATGGGCTTCCCTTTTATGATGGGACACCTGCAATGATAAATACTACGAGTATGCTTTCGGTTAGAATGTTTTTTTTCAACAAGCTGTTTGATCTCAATCCCCATAGTCTCCCGACCTAAGGGCCGCGGAAAGAATAAATCATCCACGTGCTGGTCTATAAGTCCGCATTCTGCGTTGCCACAGAGTTAGGGCCGCGGAAATAATAAAACATCCACGTGCTGGTCTATAAGCTCGCCTTCTACGTTGCAGAAACAGTTACATAGGCCCAGCTATGCGCCTGTTTCTGCGCCTTGAATCCAACTACTATCCTGCGCACAATCTGGATACTTTATTCTTTCCGTGGCCCTTACTTGAAGCACGATAGAATCTGTTACGTAATGACTTATTTTAGCTCGTTATAACAGCGCTTCTCCAGCATGAAGTAGC
>JAUZRH010000250.1 GCA_030950555.1 Mariprofundus sp.
CATCCCGAACTCAGAAGCTAAGCTCTTTTGCGCCAATGGTACTGTAGCGTTCGCTACGGGAGAGTAGGTCAATGCCAGGAATTTAATATAAAAAACCGCCAGTAGAGCTAACGCTCCTGGCGGTTTTTTTGTTTGTGAAAAAAGTATTTCTCTATCGCGTAACAGGAAACGCCCACTACTTGCAATACAATTCCCCACAGCGTTCCGAAGGGTAAGTCCTTATCATGATTTAATTATGCCCAGCCCGTCATTCCCGAGGGTTGAATCGGGAATCCAGCACAAGTCAAACCCATTTACCGCAGGGTAAGACTAATCGTGATTTAATTATGCCTAGCCCGTCATTCCCGAGGATTGAATCGGGAATCCATCACAAATCAAACCCATTTACCGCAGGGTACGCAGAGTTCCGCAGGGTAAGACTAATCGTGATTTAATTATGCCCAGCCCGTCATTCCCGAGGGTTGAAGCGGGAATCCAGCGCTAATGAGTGCTCTGTTTTACCTTTCTTGAGGGTGAGACTTTAGTCCAGTAGGGTCTTTTGAATAGTGAAAATAACTACTTTGTCGCATTGAAAGCACAAATTAGTTATAAACGGATCATTACCTTTTCTAAGAGCTTGGTATGATTGAATAGCTCAATGATATCGCTATTGCACATGCGAATACAACCATGAGAGGCTGGGGTGCCGATCAACTGCTCTTGATGCGTTCCATGAATATAAATATAGCGTGCATGTGTATCGACTGCACCGCGTCTATTTTTGCCTGTTTCACAGCCGCTTAGCCACAGAATTCGGCTCAATATCCAATCACGGTTCGGGTTGTCATGTTCAGGACTGAAAATGGTAAAGGGTTGGCGAGCCCTAAATGCCGTATATATTGGAGCTTCAGCGCCTATTTTGGTGGCGATTAGATGTTTGCCTAAAGGTGTCTGCAGGCTACCCCTCAGATTGCCAATCCCTTTGGCAGCGGTAGAAATGGCATAACTATACCAAACACCACTTTGACGTCGGTGGTGAAGCAGTTGCTCATTAATAGAAATATCAATCATGGTGGAAACCTACCTTTTACCGATGAATGTAACTAATAGTCTTTGCAACAATAAGCTGTAGGAGGTTTGCCTGCACTTGCGTTGTAGCATGTTTTTTATATGATTTACTTGTTAGCCATAGGTTCATGCTTGGATCATGGAAGAAGCCCTCTTGCATTCGTGATTTCTGCGGTGAGGATGAACCACTAAGAGCTTGGGAGGGAATGTGGTCAAGAGTGATACATTTGATGTGGTAATCGTGGGTGGTGGGGCAGTTGGCGTGACGCTTGCCTTGCAGCTGGAGCAGCTTGACTACCGAGTCGCAGTTGTTGAGTTGGTAAGACCATCATTTAGTTCATCCGAACCTGAAAGAGTAATTGCTCTTAATTATGGTTCACGAGCTCATTTAGAAAAAATAGGCTTGTGGAAGCAACTAGAGACTTCAGGTGTGGGTAATATCCGTAATATTGTCGTCTCAGAGGCGGGTAATCGTGGGCGAGCTTCGCTGAAAGTAAGTGAGCTGCCAGAGCTATCAGACTTTGGTTATGTGGTTGAAATGGGCTTGTTGTTAGAACCCATGTATCAAGCACTACAAGCATCATCTGTGACTATCTTCTCTCCGGCTACCGTTGAAACGCTATTCAATGGGGATAAAGGTGTTGATATAAAGCTTCGTTTGGGCGACTCTGAGCAATGGCTCCATGCCGCGTTATTGGTCGGGGCTGATGGGACTAATAGTCAGATTCGTCGCATGGCTAAAATAGCTGTTTGCGGCTGGGATTATAATCGGTTTGGTGTTGTTGCATCGGTGACTTGTAGCCAAAGGCATGTTGATGTGGCGTATGAATGTTTCCGTCATGCTGGGCCGCTGGCTTTTTTACCACTGGCTGATGGCAGGTTTTCTATTGTCTGGGCAGTAACTCCGGCTGAAGCGTCGCAACTGATGGCTATGGATGATGAATGTTTTCTCTCAACGCTTCGTCGCGCTGTCGGTACGCAGGTTTTGCAACAGCTTGATTCCTTTACCGCAGTTTCAAAACGCGCTCTTTTCCCTTTGGAATTAACTATCGCAAAAAAATATACCGTTGGACGCATAGCCTTGGTGGGTAATGCAGCCCATACCATTCACCCCGTAGCAGGACAAGGTATGAACTTAGGCCTGCGTGATGTTGATGATTTAGTAGCGGTGCTCGATAGTCCGTTAGGCAGGACAGATCCAGGGCAGAAAATTGTCTTACAAGCTTATAGTGAAAAGCGACGTGCTGATGTGTTGGCTGTAGTCGGTTTTACCGAATCAATGTTACATACTTTTGCTAGTCGCCTGCCAGTGCTCAAGTGGCTGCGTGGCTGGGGTTTGGATAAGCTTGTGTCGATGCCCAAACTTAAAGCGTTACTCTTACGTCAGGCATCGGGTTTGGCGCAGTTGGGAGGACGAAATGAGTAGTAATACAGCTGGAGAAGTGCAGATGAGTGGAATGGATGCTGATGTAATGATTGTGGGTGGTGGTATGGTTGGGCTTGCTTTGGCTTGTGCGCTAAAGGATTCCGGACTGCATATTGTGGTGCTTGAACGCGCTGAACCACAACCACATTATTCATTGGCACGGGACTGTCGGGTTTCAGCTATTGTGAAGGGAAACCAACAGATCTTGGAAGGGATTGGAGTATGGAAATACCTTCAGGATGATGCTGAACCGATTCGTGCGATGCGTGTATGGGATAATCAACAAGCTGGTGGCGTCCGTTTTGATGCATCGGAGATTGATGAGATGGAGATGGGCTTTCTGGTTGAAAACTCTTCCACACAAGCGGCGATGCACCAAACGATGTTGGAAAGTGATCATATTGAATACCTTTCACCGATAGAACTTTCCTCTTTGCAGTGGTTTGATAAATCGGTGCAGCTTACATTCGCTGATGGACGTATTATGCATACTCCGTTACTGGTAGGGGCTGATGGCGGTCGTTCATGGGTGCGTAAACAGGCTGGTATTGGCTGTTTTGAACGTGATTATGGGCAACAAGGTATTGTTGCTACAGTGCGCCCTGAACGCGCTCATGGTGGTGTTGCTTATCAGCGTTTTTTGCCCACAGGACCGCTAGCCGTACTACCCATGAGTGATGGGCTCTGCTCGATTGTCTGGAGTGCGGAAAATAGTGAAGCGGCTCGCTTGATGGCGATGCCTGACGGTGATTTTCTTGCCGCTTTGAATGTCACTTTTGGTCCAGTTTTAGGACGGATTGTGGCGTCAGGTGAACGTTCTGCCTTTCCACTGATTGGGCGTTTAACCGACCATTTTGTGCGTGAGCGTGTAGCTCTGGTGGGTGACGCGGCCCACTGTATTCATCCACTGGCGGGTTTGGGCGTCAATCTTGGTTTGCGTGATGTTATGGTGTTGGCACAGGAGATTGTAGATGCTCACCGCTTTGATGAAGACTGGGGTGAGCTATCGGTGCTTAATCGCTATATGAAACAACGCTTGCCGGACGTGCTGAGCGTAATGGCTTCGATGGAGTGTTTTCATCAACTCTTTAAACATGAGTTGCCAGGATTAAAAAACTTACGCGGTCTGGGTATGCGCTTGGTTGGCAACAGTGGTCCGATCAAGGCGTTGTTGATGCGAAACGCTACAGGCCTCAATCTGCCGGTACCTCGTAGAATAAGTTAGGGTCGCGGAAAGCATAAATCATCCGTGCGGCCGGGCAAGGTCGTCGGTTCTTGCGGGGGAAGATCCCGTCCCGAGAAGGATTAGCCATCCGCCGGGAAGTGTCGCTGGGTCGGCGGGAGTAATCCCAAAGATTAAGGGCCACGGAAAGAATAAAGTATCCAGGTTATGCGCAGGATAGTTGTTGGATTCAAGGCGCTAAATCAAGCGCATAAGCAAGCCCTGAATGGGCGCGATAGCCTACTGCCTTTAGTAGTAACTCTGTGGCAACGCAGAATGCGGACTTATAGACCAGCACGTGGATGATTTATTCTTTCCGTGGCCCTTAGCTTCTGTCGCAGAACACTGTGTATCTCCTGTCACTTTGAGAGAAAGAAGCTCATGGTTAATCACAAAGACACCAAAGCGAATAATAAGGCTGATAAAAGGGTCATAATAGAGAACACATGCCTGGTAAGTCGGTATATCTTAGGTATATTGGGACTTTACTGAGTACTCGCTGTTACGTTCAGAGGACGAACATGCAACTATTGCGTTGCTGGACGGTGAAGTAATTAGTAGAAATGAATATTTCTTTTGCGCAGTTAAATATGAAATAGGCGTCAATATGGGCATCCTTCATTTTCCGGTTTACACATTAAGGCTTTTCTTAAGGGCCGCGGAAAGAATAAATCATCCAATTCTGCTGGTCTATAAGTCCGCATTCTGCGTTGCCAAATCAGTTACATAGCCCTGCTATGCGCTTGATTTGGCGCCTTGAATCCAACAACTATCCTGCGCATAACCTGGA
>JAUZRH010000251.1 GCA_030950555.1 Mariprofundus sp.
TGGGGTTTAGACTAATATTGGAAATTGCTGTTTTTACTCTCATTATTTGCTTATTTTATTGGAGTTCAGGAGATTGCGATCCAAATAGTCTCTATACTAGAGAGCCACTTGCAAAACCCATGAGCGGCGATTAACTGCCCCACTCCGGTGCATTTCTAGGCTGCGTTCAGCGTATGGAACCACCATGCCCTTCATTCCATCCTAAGTTGCGCTCGAAGTGGGATTGTCACTCATCCACCCAGAGTTTTGCAAGTGGCTCTATAGTGATTCAATGATGGATGTACGTCATTCGCAACCGGATCGGGACTGATGAGAAAAGGTGTCTTTAAACTTGAATCACTATAGCACCTATCTCAACAGCACTTGCGATAGAGCCAACTAAAAAGGAGCGCTTACTCAGTAAACGCTCCTTTTTGGCTAAGAGAGTGATGTGGACTTAAAATTCACCGGCGAACTTGAAGGTGTAGAGTGATTTTTTATCAACTTTAGCATATTCAGCATTGATAATCACAAACGGAATGAAGGTTAATTTAACACCGACTGCAGCCGTGGTCGAAGTTTTGCTGAACTCCTTAAACGCGACCGCTGAGAGGCCAGAAGGGGTAGCGGTTGATTTTACTTGGCCAACTTCGACATAAGGCTTAATGATTGGAAAATCAGCGCCTAGCATGGCAGCAAAGCCGCTATCTTTGATCGATAGCTCTGGTACGCCAGTCATTTTACTCTGATAAGCACGAATGTTAAACTCTATGAATGGCAGGGGAATCATTTCTCCAAAAGCCATGCGCCCTTCGTAACCGGTGACTTTAATGTTGGATGATGGAATAGCGGTATACATTAGGCTGAAATCCAGACCAAAAGGAATGCCAGCAGAAACGCGTAGTTTGGGTACAACGATGCTGCCTGTAGAAACGCCTAAATTACTCCAAGCATTTTGATCGATTGACATAGAGGTTGCTTCTACACCCACCTGAAAACCTACTGGAATAAAGCCGGCGGAGTGAGGTTCTGCCGAGTTGCTTGGGTTCATCCAGATTGCTGCTGAGAGGTCGTTAGCCAGTGCATCAAATGTGGTTTGCCCAGGTAGACTGGTGGATAGGTTGGTGATATTGAAGTTTGCAGCCATTGCTGGAGCACTCAGTAACATGGTAGCGCCCAATAATGCGCCATGGATTTTTTTCATAATTGTCATCCTATGATGTAATTTGTGATGTTATAAATCATATTTGCATATATGATTCTTATCTTTAGTTTGGCTATTATAGTTGAGGATCAAGGTTTTGCAAATGGGTAATTTAAAAGTGATCATATTTGCACATTATGGAATAAAATTTCAGTGTACGTCGTATTGATTGCTGTTATGCTAGCGGAAAATAGATGAACTAGAAAGGGGATGATTATGGCTTTGAAAGGAAAAATGGTAATTGGTCAATCAGGTGGCCCTACGGCGGTGATTAATCAGTCGTTGGTTGGTGCTGTACTGGAAGCACGTAAACATGATGCAATTACAGGTATTTTGGGCGCGCATCACGGCCTTGCGGGTATTATGAATGAGGACTTTATTGATCTAACGGTGCAGAGCGTTGAAGATTTGGAGTGTGTGGCCGCCACACCGGCAGCGGCTCTTGGTTCGGTTCGCTTAAAGCCGGGTAGAGCTGAATGTGAACGCGTATTTGAAGTGTTTAAAAAGAATGATGTACGTTTTTTCTTCTATATTGGTGGTAATGATTCAGCAGAAACTGCACATATCATTGCCGAGATGGCGAAAGAGGAAAATTACGATTTTTGCACTGTTCATATCCCTAAAACCATTGATAATGACCTGAAGGTCACTGATCACTGTCCTGGTTTTGCTTCAGCCGCTCGCTTTGTCGCGCTGGCTTTTATGGGTGATGATCGTGATAACGTCGCTCTTTCAGGTATTAAAATCAATATTGTTATGGGCCGCGATGCAGGCTTTCTGACGGCGGCGGCTGCTCTAGCCAGACAAGCTGAAGGTGATGGTCCACATCTTATTTATGTACCCGAACGGTCATTTGATATTGCGGGATTTCAAGCAGATGTCAAAGCAACGGTCGCCAAATACGGTCGCTGCGTGATTGCTGTATCAGAAGGCATTACTGATGCTGATGGTAATCCAATAATGACCTCTGGCGAACGAGATAGCCATGGTAACTTGCAGCTTTCTGGTAGTGGTGCACTGGGTGATTTTCTGTCGGCAAAAGTGAAAGAGGCGTATGCAGGAGAAACCGTACGTGTTCGTGCGGATACGTTTGGCTACTTGCAACGTAGCTTTCCAACGATTGTATCCACTGTTGATGCGACTGAAGCTCGTATGGTGGGTGGTTTTGGTGTCAATCAGGCCGTCACCTTTGGTGAACCTGGCTCGGTTGCTATTCGCCGGATCTCTAGTGAGCCGTACGAGAGTGAATGTTTTATGACGCCTCTTTCAACCGTAGCCAGAGAAGCAACATCGCTGAAAGATGAATATATTAATGAGGCGGGTAATGATGTTACGCAAGCTTGGTTGGATTATGCTCGTCCATTAGTTGGCGATCTGCCTAAAATAGGCCGCCTTTTTTAAGTTTATCCAGCTCCCATGCTCCAGTGTGGGGGCTGGTTTTCAAACATGCCCATAAATGGTAAAGGAGTATGAAACCATATGCAAAATAAACGTCCGGAAATGACTCACCGTGAAGCTGTGAAATCACAAATCATGCAGATGGCTAAAGAAGTTGAGCTGGTTATAGTGGCTGCCTTACGCGTATGGCGCGAATGTGATCATGAACAGGCCCAGCATCAGGTAGAAAAAGATTTGGCTATTAATGTCATGCAGGCGGATATTGAAGAGGCATGTGTCATTGCGATTGCGCGCTTTCAGCCGGTTGCTGTCGACTTGAGAGACTTGATTTCAGATATTCATATTGCAGAAGAGCTGGAACGTATTGCGGATTTGGCAGCCGATATCTGCAAAACGGTTGCTGATAAGCAGTTTCAAGCCTTACCAAGCTTTACAAAGGAAATAGATCTACTGGGTCAACAGTGTAGCGAGCAGTTGGCTAATATTATTCAAGCTTACGCCGATAGTGATGAGCCGGAAGCTCGTAAAATTGCAGCTTTGGATAAAACCTTAGACCGTTCCGAAAAAAATATTATTCGTGATATTATGGCCTATGCAGGTGAACACCCTGATGCATTTGTCATCTGTACCCATGCTCTCTGGATTACGCATGGTTTGGAACGTATTGGCGACCGTATTACCAATATTGCTGAACGTATCGTCTATGTTAATACTGCTAAAGTAGAGAAATTGAACCATCAATGAAAATACTTAGGCTGGTATGATGATAGGCAGTTGAAATTTCACCATTCTTGAATTAACTCAGCCATCTGCGGCCCACAATCATAAACATACTTGATTAGCCCTGAAACTAAGCCGTCAAACAGACTTCTTATAGGCTATGTCGCAAAAGAGTGTTGAAAAGACTTTTCACCAAGGCACAGAGTAAGGGCCACGGAAAGCATAAAGTATCCAGATTATGCGCAGGATAGTAGTTGGATTCAAGGCGCCAAATCAAGCGCATAAGCAAGCCCTGAATGGGCGCGATAGCCTACGGCCTTTAGTAGTCACTGATGTGGCAACGCAGAATGCGGACTTATAGACCAGCACGTGGATGATTTATTCTTTCCGCGGCCCTTACCTCACAACTGGAAGATGCCTCTTCATCTTCTATAGGCCCGATTATCATGGGCGTTTTTTATTGATTCCCTCACCCCCCCAACCCTCTCCCAGAGGTAGAGGGTTGGGGGGGTGAGGGAATCAACTATCTGGCGAAGCCTTTTCCGTCTTAAGAAAAGCCTTCATGTGTAAACTGGAAAATGAAGGATGCCGTATTTTCCACCTTAAGTGGAAAGCTTTAATGTGTAAACCAGTAAATGAAGGATGCCGAAAATATCATATAAACAGTCCGTTTGATGGCTGGGTTTCATGGGTAACCAGGTAGAAATAAAAAAGGGCCGCTTCATCACTAGGATGAAGCGGCCCTTTCATTGAGAGCGTGCGATTACTGCGTTAGCAGTGCATTCATCTTGCGAACAAATCCAGCTGGATCTTCTGGTAGAGCGCCCTCTGCCAATACAGCCTGATCAAACAGAATGCTGGCGTAATCAGCGATCTGTTCAGCTTCTTCTATACTGGCGATACGGGTCACTAGCGCGTGATCGGGATTGATCTCCAAGATAGGTTTCATATCTGGAACATCCTGGCCAGCTTGTTTGAGAATGCGTTCCATGTTGTTGCTCATGTCAAACTCTTCGGACACCAAACACGCAGGTGATTCCGTCAAGCGGTCAGTCACACGTACCTCTTTCACTTTATCACCCAATGCTTCAGTGATTTTCTTCACCGCAGGTTCTGCTGCTTTAGCTTTTTCAGCCTGCTCTTTTTTCTCTTCTTCGGCATTTTCACCAATAGCAGAGAGATCAAGTTCGCCTTTGGCAATGGATTGTAATTTTTTGCCATCAAATTCATTGAGATGGCTGGTCAGCCATTCATCGATACGATCGTGCAGCAGGATAACTTCAATGCCCTTTTTGCGGAAAACTTCCAGATGTGGACTATGTTTTGCAGCAGCCAGCGATTCAGCCGTGATAAAGTAGATCGTATCCTGACCTTCGAGCATGCGCTCACAATAATCACTAAGTGATACACTCTGCTCATCTGTGGTGGTAGAAGCGAAACGCAGTAGCTTGGCAATGCGATCCCGGTTGCCATGGTCTTCAATGACCCCCTCTTTTAAGCAAGTGCCAAATTGAGCCCAGAAGTCAGCAAAGTCGGTGTTTTGATCAACAACCTTATCACCTTCACTATCGCTCGCATCAGCTTCATCTGTATCCTTCTCTTCAAAGCTGCCGGCCTTCTTAGCCATCTCTTCAAGTAGGCCCAGTACACGTTTAGTGGCGCCTTTTTTCATGGCATCCATGGCTGGACTCTGCTGAAGAATTTCACGAGATACATTCAGAGGAAGGTCGTTGGTATCCATAATACCGCGTACAAAACGCAGGTAGCGAGGTAGTAAATCCTCCGTAGCTTCCATAATAAAGACGCGGCGTACATAAAGCTTCACACCATGTTTGGACTCTGCCTGCCAAAGATCAAAGGGTGCCCGTTTTGGTAGATAAAGGAGTAATGTATACTCATATTTACCTTCTAACTTCTGGTGAATCTTAGCCAAAGGGTTTTCAAAATCATGAGCGATATGTTTGAAGAAGTTATTATAATCTTCATCGCTTAGCTCTGATTTTGGACGTGTCCACAGTGCCGATGCCTGATTGATGGTTTCAATCTCTGCGGGTTTCTCCTCTTCACCCTCTTCTGCAGGCAATGGTGTGCCGAGCATGCGGATAGGGAATGGAATATGGTCAGCATATTTGTGGATGATGGATTTTAGACGCCAGCCATCGAGAAACTCATCGGCTTCTTCACGCAGGTGTAGGGTGATTTCGGTGCCACGACTCTCTTTTGTGACTGTTTCGAGATCATATTCGCCGTCACCGGCACTTTCCCAACGTACACCATGTTCATGTTCTAGGCCAGCCCTACGGGTAGTCAGTGTTACTTTGTCAGCCACTAGAAAGGCTGAGTAAAAGCCAACACCAAATTGGCCGATCAGATGGGCATCCTGTTCTTGGTCGCCCGAGAGTTGACCGAAAAACTCTTTGGTGCCGGAGTGGGCGATGGTACCAATATGTTGGATTACTTCATCACGACTCATGCCAATGCCGTTATCACGGATGGTTATGGTGCGCTCTTCTTTGTTGACATCAATATAGACATGTAGATCGGAATCGCCTTCAAACAGTCCATCATCGGTGGTTGCATCAAAACGCAATTTATCGGCGGCATCCGATGAGTTAGAGATTAATTCGCGCAGGAAGATCTCTTTGTTAGAGTAGAGCGAATGGATCATTAGATCCAGGAGCTGTTTGACCTCGGTCTGAAAAGCACGGGTCTCTTTAGGGGTTGTCGTCATTAGTTCTCCTCAATACAAATGGGGTTCATGGTTAGCTGCTTAGATAGGGCTCATTTTGGATTAATTCAAGGGTATATGTTGAGGTCTATTACAAAGAGTGATTGCAAGCTTAACTAGTAGGCTATCCGAGAATGGAAAACGACGTTGTAAAACTGGATATTGGCCGGGTTTCCGCCCTTTATTGCGACATAAACCCTATTATTTACCTCAAATGAACAAAAATGGAAACCCCTAGCTAGGGCTTCTATTCTCGGACAGCCTCCTAGTATTGCTGTGGCAACGAATGTCCGCACTCCAATACAGTAACTCAAGCATAAGTGTTTTGTTATTACCTAGCATAACGATAGATGCCCTGCTCGTCATTTCCGAGGGTTAAGGGCCACGGAAAGAATAAAGTATCCAGGTTATGCGCAGGATAGAAGTTGGATTCAAGGCGCCAAATCAAGCGCATAAGCAAGCCCTGAATGGGCGCGATAGCCTACTGCCTTTGGTAGTAACTCTGTGGCAACGCAGAATGCGGACTTATAGACCAGCACGTGGATGATTTATTCTTTCCGCGGCCCTAA
>JAUZRH010000252.1 GCA_030950555.1 Mariprofundus sp.
CAGTTGCGATGTAACGTAAGGGCCGCGGAAAGAATAAATCATCCACGTGCTGGTCTATAAGTCCGCATTCTGCGTTGCCACAGAGTTACTACTAAAGACAGTAGGCTAGCGTGCCCATTCAGGGCTTGCTTATGCGCTTGAGTTGGCGCCTTGACTCCCACAACTCTCCTGCGCATAACCTGGAGACTTGATTCTTTCCGTGGCCCTTAGATATATGGAGTGCATAGATGTCAAAAAATTCATTATTTGCGACCGTTAAATTATTTCGCCATATTTTATATACGATTATTTTCGGTTATTTACTGGTAATGGGTGGATTCATTGCTACCAAAGTACTTATCACTGATCAAATCGGCTCCTTTCAATCTATTGTTCACAACCTTTTCCAGCACCCATTTCAGGTAAATGGTGCGGCACGCGAAATGAGACATGAAGTAAGTTTGATTCGAAATGATATGTTACTTGCACTCGCACTTCAAAACCCTCGTCAGCTATCCGGCCTTCGTGAGCGCATTCACTCCATTGATCTGTCGCTAGATCAGCGATTTCACATTATCGATGCTAATTTTCTTGGTGACCGCTCTACCGTTAGTGACATTCAACAAAGCATGGCTAATTGGAAAATGGCTCGTTATAAACTGCTTACTCTGCTGGAGAGAGAGCGATATAGCGATGCCAAAAAATATATACATGCCACCTCTAGCAAATTATTTGAAGAGGTAAACATAAAACTGGATGCCGTCATTCAGTATTCATCAAAAAAAGCCCTTTTTCTTGCCAATAAGTCTGAAAAAGAATCATCAATAGCTCATACACTGTTTTTGTTACTACTAGGTGGCCTAGCAGCCATTACGCTACTTGCCGCCGTCCTAACGATCACCATGGTCATCAGGCAACTGCACAAAAGTGAACGTCGTATATCTCAAGAGCAGAAGCATTTTCGAAGCATGTTTAACCTAGCACCTATTCCACTGCTATTGGTCACTGACAAAGGTAAAATAGTCAAAGCTAATAGTGCCGTAGAACAACACTTTGGCTATAAACCAGAAGCACTGTTAGACCAATCAATCAACCTGCTTATTCCAGAGCGCTATAGAGATGCTCACGGTAGCTATATGTCGGTATTTCTTGATAATAAAACAGCGTCAACCGACATGGCTGCTGACAGAGAGCTGTTTGGCATAATTAAAAGTGGCGATGAGGCACCTATCGAGGTGCAATTAAGCAGAATTGAGATGGCGGGTGAAACCTTTGTACTGGCTGCCATAAGCAATATTACCGAGCGCAAAAATCTTGAGGCAAGTCTTATTGAAGAACGTAACCGAGCCGAACAAGCCAGCCAGAGCAAGTCCAGCTTTTTAGCCAATATGAGCCATGAAATACGCACCCCACTGAATGCAATTCTCGGCCTTACTCACCTAGTTTTAGACACTCCGCTTCAAGCTGAACAAAGGGACCATCTGACCAAGGCATTCCGCTCTTCTCAGGCGCTGCTTAGTATTCTGAACGATATTCTTGATTATTCCAAGATAGAGTCTGGCCACATGCACATTGAGCATGCGGAGTTCAACTTGGAGGAGGTACTGAAACAGTTAAGCGACCTCTTTATGCCCCTGATTGAAGAGAAGCATATTGAGTTGTTTTTTAAGCTAAATGCCTTAAAAACAAATCTAATGATTGGAGATTCCTTACATTTAGGACAGATTTTAAACAACTTATTGAGCAATGCTATAAAATTTACCGAGCAAGGTGAGATCCTTATCAAGGTTAATGAGTTACAGAGAAAGGAATCTGAGGTGCTATTACAGTTTACTGTTTGTGATACTGGCATCGGCATGAATGATGAACAGTTAAGTCACCTATTTCACTCTTTTTCTCAAGCTGACAATACCATCAGACGTAAATTTGGTGGTACTGGGCTGGGGCTGGCCATTAGCAAGCAGCTTGTTGAACTGATGGAAGGTGAAATATCAGTGACTTCTGAGCCTGGAGTTGGCAGTACATTCTCCTTTACTATCGCTCTTGGTATTGGCCAACTGTTACCTGAAAGTATCATAGAACGATCAACCCTCAAACATATGCGCGTATTGATTGTGGATGATCAAGAAACATCATTAAGCGTGCTTCGTGGCTATTTGGAATCTTGGCGCTTTGATGTCGTGACCGCTTCATCCGGCGAAAAGGCGCTAGCATTAATCGCTCAAAATGAAGATAAAAAGCACTGTTTTGATCTTATTATGCTGGATTGGAAAATGCCTGGCATGAATGGCCTACAGCTGGCTCATGCTATAGCAGAAACAAGCTCATCACACCATAAACAGCGACCGATGATGATCATGGCCACGGGCTATGAGATGGAAGATGTGAAGCGAGAGAGTGATGCATCCCTATTGGATGCCGTGCTTATAAAACCGATTATCCCATCATCCCTATTTGACACCATTATGAATATTACCACATCAGGAGAAAGACATACGTCATTACTGTTAGCCGATATTCCAAATATTGGTAAAGCAAGCCGTGCTATTCGTAACGCCAATATCTTGTTGGTGGAAGACAATGAGATCAACCAGGTTGTGGCGACTGAAACACTAAAACGCATTGGCTTTCAAGTGGTCATTGCGAATCATGGTGTGGAAGCGATTACCTTGATTCAACAGCAGCAGTTTGATGTTGTTCTTATGGATATTCATATGCCCGTGATGGATGGTTTTGAAGCGACACGACAAATTCGCCTGCTACCACAAGGAAAGAAGATACCAATTATCGCTCTCTCTGCGGCAGCCATGCAAGAGGATATAAAATTAGCACTAGAGGCAGGTATGAATGCACATCTCGCCAAGCCTGTTGATGCCCCAGCCTTAATATCTATACTGGAAAAATATATCACTCTAGGTGATAGGAACGCCTTAAAGCCCATGGAAACGCCAGATAAGATGGCCGTAGCAACACTACCCGACGCCTTACCAGGCTTTGAACTAGCAAAGGCAATCGAGCGATTGGGTGGTGATCAAGCTTTACTGGTCAAACTGCTCAACCATTTTGCCGATGAACATCAAAGCACCCAACAAGAGTTGCATCAACTGCTTGCTAATCACCAACACAAAGAGGCGGCCCAATTATTGCATGGCCTTTCAGGGGCAGCCATTAATCTTGGAGCTAAGCAACTGGCTGACGCCGCTAAAGAGCTCGAACATGAATTAAAGCGCGGCGTGCTAGATCCACAATGGGATGACTTCGCCAAAGTGTTAACCGTCAATTTGGCAATGATCGACCAGCATATTAAAACGCCTGAAACCTTGGTTACGAAGGCTATTGAAGTAGATCCCCAGGAATTGATATTAGAACTGCAAGCACTGGCAAGTAAACTGAAAGTATATGATGTGATCGATCCAAATGCGCTAACCTCGATTTTTTCCAAATTATCTGGCACTGTTCGCAAAGGCTTGCTGCAACAATTAAGCAATCAGATTGATACGTACGACTGTAGTGCGGCGGTGCTTACCCTTGATGATATTTTGGCCCTGCTCAAGGAGAATAGATGATCTTCACTGAAAACCCTCAACAGCAACCATTAATACTCATTGTCGATGATAAACCTGAAAACATCCAAGTATTGGTGTCAATATTACGCGAGCATTATCGCATCAAGGCAGCTACCGATGGCATACTGGCGCTTCACTTGGCACAATCCGACGAGCAGCCCGACCTCATTATTCTTGATGTATTGATGCCACAAATGGATGGGTTTGAGGTATGCAAAAAACTTAAAAGAAATCCCCATACTAAAGATATTCCTATTATGTTTATTACGGCATTAGAAAGCCCCAGTGCTGAATTTGAAGGACTTCAGCTTGAGGCAATGGATTATATTACCAAACCGGTCAATCCATCAACTTTGCGCATGAGAGTTCGTAACCTAGTGAAGTTAAAGCAGATGCATGACACCTTAGTCCACTTGAGCAACCACGATGGATTAACAGGCTTAGCCAACCGCCGGCATTTTGATGCGTTCATTGATAGTGAGTGGCGGCGTGCCCTTCGATCCGGCACTGCCATTGGCTTGGCAATGTTTGATATCGATCACTTTAAGCTCTTTAATGATCATTATGGCCATCAGGCAGGGGATCTTTGTTTACAACAGGTGGCAAAAATTCTTAGTTCTGTCTCACTACGTGCTGGTGATTTAGCCGCACGCTATGGCGGTGAAGAGTTTTCAATCATTGTACCATCATCTGATATTGCGGATTTAAGAACGATCAGTGAAACATGCCGAGTGGGTATTGAGGCGCTGGCTATACCTCATGAATTATCCCCGCATAAAGTTGTCACTATCAGTTGTGGTATTCACATGCTTATCCCTTCAGCTAGCCTCAGTGTGGCTCAATTAATCCGATTGGCCGACCAAAATCTCTATCTGGCAAAAAAATCGGGTCGCAACAGAGTCAATGAATCTGACTGAAAAGTAAGGGCCGCGGAAAAAATAAATCATCCACGTGCTGGTCTATAAGTCCGCATTCTGCGTTGCAGCATCAGTTACTACTAAAGGCAGTAGGCTATCGCGCCCATTCAGGGCTTGCTTATGCGCTTGATTTGGCGCCTTGAATCCAAGCTTTTAACCTACGCATATCCACAGGCATACTGACCCACCATTTAGAACAGAAGCGCAATTAACAAAATGACTATAAGTGGAAACAGTATCGGAGCCATGCCTTTTACCCGGTCAAGCAGACCATCCTTAGAGATTGCAGCAAGCTTAGGTAGAAGCAGCTGCTTGGTACCAAACAGAAACACCGCCTGCTTGGAGGGGATAACTTCAGGATGCTCCCATAGACTATGATCATTCAATATATCGTCCCACTGGTCAGGCTCATCTCTTCGCAAGGGCGCTTTACAATGATCATCACGCATGACAATAAACTCTTGCACGGGCGGGTGATACAGGTCGTTATCTGAGCATAATTCTCGCACGGCCCACCACCCACAACCAGGGCATTGGAAAGCTTCCGTAAACACCTCGGGCAGAGCAGCTTGCTGACAAAAGGCTAGCGAAGCTGTCGAGTGGTCCACTTCATGAAGAAGCAACGTTTCATGACAATGGGGGCATTCATTTAAGACCAGGTTTTTTCTATGTAGTGAAATAATATCATAGCAAATTGTTTGCAAACATCCCTCCTATCACTAAGGCATCATAAAGAAATAACGCATCGGTTCACACTTGCATTTTGCTCGCTTTCTTCGTTGCAAAAAGCCTTAGGGGCGCGGAAAGAATAAATCATCCACGTGCTGGTCTATAAGTCCGCATTCTGCGTTGCCACAGAGTTACTACCAAAGACAGTAGGCTATCGCGCCCATTCAGGGCTTGCTTATGCGCTTGATTTGGCGCCTTGAATCCAACGACTATCCTGCGCATAATCTGGATACTTTATTCTTTCCGTGGCCCTTACAATGCAGTGCTATACTGCGCTTTTTAGCCTTGAAACCAAACAAAAATTCAGTGCGTAGAACAACGACTTATTGATTTACCATGCCTAAGGGCCGCGGAAATAATAAAACATCCAATTCTACTGGTCTATAAGCTCGCCTTCTACGTTGCAGAAACAGTTACATAGGCCCAGCTATGCGCCTGTTTCTGCGCCTTGAATCCAA
>JAUZRH010000253.1 GCA_030950555.1 Mariprofundus sp.
GCGTTGCCACAGAGTTACTACTAAAGGCAGTAGGCTATCGCGCCCATTCAGGGCTTGCTTATGCGCTTGATTTGGCGCCTTGAATCCAACAACTATCCTGCGCATAACCTGGATACTTTATTCTTTCCGTGGCCCTTAACTAGGGTAGTTGAGGGGGTCTTTTTTCCCTAGTTGTTCAAAGCCCTGGCGGCGATAAAAACAGGAGTCACAATGGCCGCAGGGCATGCCATTTGGAAACGGGTCATAGCAGGAACGGGTCAGTCCATAATCTAAACCCAGACTTAAACCCAGCTCAATAATGGCTGACTTCCCCAATTGAATCAGCGGGGCAGCGATCTGCAACTCCCCGCCTTCACTACCGGCTTTAGTACCCAACAGCGCAGTAGAGACAAAAGCATCAAGAAACGCCTGTCTACAATCGGGATATCCGGAGTAATCTACCACATTGGCACCTATTACCAAACGGGTCGCGGAAACTGCCTCTGCCAAACCGGCGGCCAGGGAGAGAAAAATTAAATTCCGCGCCGGCACATAGGTAGAGGGAATGCCTGTATCGCCTGCGACATCTTTAGGAACAGGCTCAGAGGAGGTTAAGGCCGAATGGCCAATCGCACGCAGATCCACTTTAATCACACGGTGATCTTGCACGGCAAATGATTGAGAAATGCGGGCGGAAGCTTCCAGTTCAATCCTATTTCGCTGACCATAATCAAACGCCACAGTATGGCATTGCCAACCCATCTTTTTAACCGACCATGCCAATGCTGTGCTTGAATCCAGTCCACCCGAGAGGAGCACCACCGCATTCACTCTTTCCACACTCATACGCCTACGGCCTCCGAACCCCAAACTACCTTATGCATCTGCATCTGAAAACGTGCTGGCAAGCGGTCTTCCAACATCCATTGACATAGCTCATCAGGCTTCAACTTTCCCCAAACAACAGAAAGCAACACAGGAATGTCACCCCTACCTAATTGATGCTCTTCGATCATAGCACGAGCCCACAGATAATCGCTACGATCTGTAAGCACTATTTTCAACTCATCGCCAGCAGAGAGCAAATCAAGGTTTTCCAGCCGATTTCGTGCAACTTCCCCACTGCCCGGTGCTTTAAGATCAATAATTTTACGCACCCCATTCGGCACATCTGTGACTAGATAGGCACCTGAAGTTTCCAGTTGCACATCACATCCTAATGATAACAACCCACTTAACAGCTCACCACAATGACGCTGCGCCAGTGGCTCGCCACCGGTAACCAGCACCAGAGGACGCTGCTTTTTCTGCACTACGGCAAGCAGATCAGCAATCGGCATCCAATTACCACTATCAACGGGAATGGCTTGTAGTGTATCGCAATAGGTACAGCGAAGAGGACATCCAGCTAGGCGAATAAAGGTACACGGCACACCTGCCAAGGTACTTTCCCCTTGGATACTATCGTAAATTTCGTGAATTCGAAGGCGGTTTCCCAACTGATTACTTCCTGCTCTCCGTTTTCACTACTGCTCTAGTTTACGCAAGGCTGCTCGGGCCGACTCAGCCATACTGGTATCGGCATGATCCCGAATTAATTTTTTATAATAAACTTTGGCCTTCTCTTGATGTTTTTCCTCTACGGCAATCTGCGCTAATTTAAACAGTGAAGCCGCATGTTTTACGCTATTTCGATAATGTTCAACAACATATTGAAAGGCATTTTTTCCTTCCGCTCTGTCGCCTTGGGCTAGTTTTGTTTCACCGCTCCAATACCATGCCTGATCAGCATACTCACCTTTTGGGAAACGCTTCAACTGGGCTTTAAAACCAGAGGAGGCTTCATCATAACGACCACTTTTCAGTGCTAAATAAGCTGCTGTATAGGCATTTTTTTCCACATCCGAGTGTACGACTTCAGCCACAGCAGGCACATCGGCAATCTCAGAAGGGGTGGCTTTTGCTAAAGGTTGGGAAGGAGCTGTGATAATTTTCTTACGCTGTCTGCGCACTTTTTTCGCCACAGGACGTTTTTTCATCTTTGCTAGTGATGCGGCTTTCACACGTAAATCATCAAGCTGTGCTGAGAGAGCAAGAAGCTGAGTTTGAAGCCCTTCATATTTTACATCGAGTGCTTCCAGCGCATCTATTCTGGCACTATTTGTGCCAATGCGTTTTTCCTGCTCCTGATAAAGCGCTTGTAGGTGTTGCTGCGCGGTCTGAGTGTCTTTCAAAGCGGTCGCTACAGCTGGCTTATCTTGCTGCCAACTAATTTTTTTGCTGTCGGCAACGCATCCTGTCAAGGTCACAAGAGACAACAGCAAGACGGCCACTGGCAAAGCCAGCAGCCGTCTACGCATCTGCAGTGTGACTAAATTAACGACTGACAATGTCGCCGCGACGGTTCTGAGCCCAGCAAGCTTCGCCAGTACCCTTACAAACTGCACGTTCTTCACCAAATGAGACGGTATCAATACGATCAGCGCTTACACCATTAGCGACCATAAAATCACGCACACTATCGGCACGACGCTGTCCCAAAGCCAAGTTATATTCACGGCTACCACGTTCATCACAATTACCTTCAACGGTAATCTTCTCATCGACATTGGCATTCAACCAAGCTACATAACCATCTAAAGTGGCCTGACCAGCTGATTCCAAAACAGCACTATCAAACGCAAAATAAACACCATTATTTGAAGGCTTTGTAACAACAGGTGCATCTACCCATGAACCATCACTATCCCAATGTCCAGGCAACCATTTACCATTATCCCAACGGCCCGTTTGACCTTTATAAACTGCTGTTGTCTTTGCTGCTTGTTCCTGAACAACAGGTTCAGCCACAACAGGCTTCTCTGATGTCACTTCCACTTTGCCTTTAGCACAACCAACAAACAACAGTGCTGCAGCTGCCATTGCTACCATCAGGATCTGTTTTGTAGAACGTGTTGAATCCATAGTTATCTCCCTTATCGCATCTATTGGCGCATATTGACATGAACAATATATCCGTCAACCATTAGCCTTCAGTAGAATAGCCATCAGCACGAACCGATGGCCACGCTATAGCTAATTACCACAATACTTTGTTAATGGCGGGACCAGGCTGGATCTGAAGCATCTTCCACCGGTGAGGTTATACTTTCGGGAACACCGCCCCAACTCGGCACGCGATACACTCGCCGCATCCCATTCTGCTCTGCTGAATAAATCAACATTTGCCCGTTGCTGGACCAATTCGGCGATTCCACACGTTTACCTGTTGCCAAATAACGAATATCCGATCCATCAGGTTTGACCGTCGCTATAGCGAAAGACCAGTTTTTAAGTGACACCATAGCAATTCGATCACCCATTGGCGACCATGTAGGCGAGGTATTATAATCCCCTACCACACTAACCAGTTCAGCTTTACCACCGCTCACGGCTTGTCGATACACTTGTGGTTTACCAGATCGATTACTAACAAAAGCAATCCACTTGCCATCAGGCGACCATGTAGGCGTCGTATCAATGGCATGACCATGCGTAAAGCTATGCCACTTTGCCTTACTCATATCATAAATATGAATATTGATATCATTTCCATGCGATAGCGTGGCCGCAACAAAACGTCCATCCGGCGAAAATTCTGGCGTACTATTCAAGCCTTTGAATGCTCCAAAAACCCTACGTGTGCCATCTCTGAGATTAAAAAATTCTAACCGAGGTCGATTTCCCACATAGGTATTCAGAGCCACTTGCTCACCATCAGGTGACCAGTCAGGTGACAGTAAGAGCGTAAAGTTTTTACCCACCACCTGACGATTCGCCCCATCCTGATCCATATAGATCAAATCAGACTTATCACCATGTTTAGCAACATACAGAAGATGCGTTGTAAAATAACCGGGCATACCCAGTGCAGCCTGATAAATCTGATCAGCGACGCGATGTGCCAAGCGTCGCAGGTCAGTGGTAGCGCCACCCAGCGTTAGCGACAGCGTTTGCTTGCTCTGAAAAGGGTCATGCACTGTTATTTCAGCCTGCAGCACCCCATCAACAACATGTAAACTACAGAGTGCCAAAATATCGGCCCCGATAAGTCGCCAATCACCATAATCTATATTGGCAAAACCACTTTTCGGACTAACGAGAAAAGACATGGGGTCTAAAGCTTTAAAAGACTGACTAGCCATTAAATCACGCTTAATGACCTGCTCTACAAGCTGCTGCTCGTTAGCTTTCACATCACCACCCACCAGCAATGCCAACTGCAGTGGCCGATAATCCGATTGGTAAACATCAAATTCAGCAGCGCTGACTTGACTCATGAATAAAAAAAACACGGTTACTAAAACAGAGATACGCATAGTGTGCTTTCTAGCGTTAGCGCCGCACCAAAACAAGTCTTGCTTCAGCTAAATGGGTTAGGAAGCATGTATACAAGGCAAACGACTACACTGTTTATGAATAAACCTATTAATGGAGCCAATTGCAAAACTCGTGAGCGGCGATCGGCGGCCCCACTTTGGCCCAACCCGCGCTGTTGTTTGCTCCATGGAACCACCATGCACCTCATTCCACCTTAAAAATGGACTCAAAGTGGGATTGCTGCTCATCCACCCAGAGTTTTGCAATTGGCTCAATGGTTAGCCATATCCTGCTCAGGATTAGCACTAATATTGTGGATGGCGAGATCGGCACCATGAAATTCATCTTCCTCAGAGAGACGAATACCCAGTGTCATCTTAATCAGACCATAAACAGCAAAGCCGCCAACCAAGGCAATCAAAACACCTGTTAACGAACCAACCAATTGCGATAAAAAGCTAACACCGCCAGCACCACCAAAACTAGTCAGGCCAAAGATCCCAGCAGCAACACCACCCCAAAGGCCAGCTCCTCCATGCAGTGGAATAACACCCAGTACATCATCTACTTTCAAACGATTATGAAGGAATTGAAAGCCGTAGACAAATCCCCCACCCGCGACAACACCCATAAACAAAGCCCCTAGTGGATGCACAATGTCAGAACCAGCACAAACAGAAACCAGACCCGCTAGAGCACCATTATGAACAAAACCCGGATCATTTTTACCGGCAACCAGTGCAGCAAGCAGACCACCCACCATCGCCAACAAAGAATTCATCGCTACTAGCCCAGAAACTCCTTCAACATTACCCGCACTCATGACATTGAAACCAAACCAACCAACACAGAGAATCCATGAACCCAGTGCCAGAAAAGGGATATTAGAAGGTAAAATAGCCATCACCCTACCATCCTTTGCATAGCGTCCTTTACGCGCCCCCAGTAAAACGACCGCACCTACCGCCAAAAATCCACCCATGCTATGCACTACCACAGAACCAGCAAAATCATGAAATGGTGCACCAAACGTTTCTTCTAACCAATGTTGATAACCGAAATTACCACCCCAGATCAAGCCCTCATAAAAAGGATAAATTAACCCAACGATCATCAACGTGGCTAAGACATTGGGCCAGAAGCGAATGCGTTCAGTGATACCGCCAGAAATAATCGCTGGAATCGCTGCCGCAAAGGTCAATAAGAAAAAAAAGTGAACCATCTCATAACCACTACTTTTCCCGCCCAGAATATTTAAGTCGGCAACTGGCACAAAGAAAGAGACACCATAAGCCATGCCAAAGCCTACAAAAAAATAGGCCACCGTTGAAAAACCAAAATCTGTTATAACACGAACTAGCGCATTAACCTGATTTTTTTTACGTACTGTACCAGCCTCTAAAAAAGCAAAACCGGCATGCATGGCAAATACCATCGCCGCACCCAAGGTGAGAAAAAACACATCTAATCCAGCTACATTCATCTTCAACAACCTTCCTAAAAACGAGATTAAGATAGGTATACTTACAATATATAAGCCAATGAGCAAGCGCTGGATTTTAGTCCGCCATCCAGAAACAGACGCTTACATGGCATAACAGCAGCTTCACACTGGTATCAATGCGCACTCATCCTATCGTTCACTGAGCACGACTGATAATGCTTCCCTTTTAAGACGGGACATCTGCAATGACAATGATTATGTGACGCTTTCAGTTATAATATTGCCTGATTACCCATGAAACGCAGCCAAAAGGCGGCCTTCTGAATTATAATGTAAGCTGTAATAAATAGACGAATATCCGGCATCCTTCATATTCCAGTTTACACATGAAGGCTTTGCCAAATAGTCGATTCCCTCACCCCAACCCTCTCCCGGAGGGAGAGGGTGCAAGTGCCTCAGCGTGCAAATGCACTGTGACGTGAGCAATACCCTCTCCCTCAGGGAGAGAGCTTAGGTGAGGGGATCAATGAAAATGCCCATCATTCATCCGGCCGACGGAAGATAAAGAGGTATCTTTCAGCTGTGAGGTAACGGAGAGCGTCAACTATTTTTTATAGTTGGTGAAGGATGCCTTTTTTCTTTTTAAATCATCTTTTGATGATCGGTCCATCCTATTGGCAACATTTTTTTTGAAAAAAGTGTCAACTACTTTTGGGGTTGTATGAAGGATGCCGA
>JAUZRH010000254.1 GCA_030950555.1 Mariprofundus sp.
CTGCGTTGCCACAGAGTTACTACTAAAGGCAGTAGGCTATCGCGCCCATTCAGGGCTTGCTTATGCGCTTGATTTGGCGCCTTGAATCCAACAACTATCCTGCGCATAACCTGGATACTTTATTCTTTCCGTGGCCCTTAATCGCCGCTCATGGGTTTTGCAAGTGGCTCTCAGGAGATATCTTTCAGTTGCGAGGTAACGTAAAGCGTTAACTGTTTTTTATAGTTGGTGAAGGATACCTATTTATTTTTAAACCATCTTTTGATGATCGGTCCATCCTATTGCCAAAATTTGTTTTTTGAAAAAAGTGTCAACTACTTTTGGGGTTATATGAAGGATGCCGAAAATGTGACTTTATTTGCGTAGGAACATAAACTAGCTGGGTTAAAGCACGCCCTTCGATTTTCCACGACAAAACTGGAACATCGAGTTTAACCATGTGAGGAGATGATATCGCCAGCCACTTGTCAATATTATATGAAGCATGAAATGTATTTGCACCTGATTTTCACTCAAAGCCTTCGGATTGAATGCTGGTTTTAGACCAGCACGGGGATGATGTGTGTTTGCGTGGTTCTCACTGCCCACTGCGAAGATCAGACTGGCATAATGGCAAAAATCATCTATACTTATCAGAGATAATGCGTCTCAACCTTTTGTGGGTGATTCCGCTCATTGGTTGAAAGGGAGGAATAATGTCTATTCGTTCTGCTGCTGTTGCTGCTCTTTTTTATCCTGCCGATGGTGTGGTGTTGCGTGATATGATTAAATCTGCTTTAAGTCGTGTTCAGTTTGTTACTGACGCTCCGAAAGGGATCATCGTGCCGCATGCAGGTTATAGCTATTCCGCTCAAACAGCCGCTTGTGCTTATGCAACGCTGAAAAACAGTGCTTATTCGCGTGTTGTTCTTGTCGGCCCCGCGCATCGGCTTGCCTTTAATGGTATTGCGATAAGTGCTTCTTCATCGTTCAGAACGCCTCTGGGTGATGTGGCGGTGGCGGTTGATAGTTATAAATTACCCGCTCTATTTGACACTGTACTTGTTCATGATGGCGCTCATGCCCTGGAGCACTCTTTGGAAGTACAGCTACCTTTTTTGCAGGTCGTCCTTGGTGAATTTGAAATTCTGCCACTCTGTGTGGGTGCTGTTCGTGCTTCTCAACTGTTTTCATTGCTCGAATTCCTCTATGGTGATGAACATACCCTGTTTGTTATTAGCTCGGATCTATCCCATTATCACCCTTATACGCAAGCAAATCGCCTAGATCACACTACCGTGAATACTATTTTAGCAGGAGAACAGGTAAGTGGTGAACAAGCTTGTGGTGCAACGGCGGTTAATGCCATGACACTGTTGGCCAAGCAGCATGGTTTACGAGCGTGTTTGTTGGATTATCGAAATTCTGGTGATACGGCTGGCGAAAAGGATCGTGTGGTTGGCTATACTGCGATTGCTTTTGAGGCTACTGATGTCAGTTGATGGGGTTGTCTCGGTGGGTATGGCGCGGGCGGCAATCGCTGCGCAGCTGAGTTTGGTGTGTGATAAGGTAGATGTTCCGGTGTCGATGCAACAGCTCGGGGCCAGCTTTGTGACATTGCATATAAAAGGCGAGCTGCGCGGCTGTATCGGTACGTTAGAAGCTTACCGGCCACTTGCAGAGGATGTGGTAAATAATGCTGTGGCCGCAGCATTTAAGGATCCCCGCTTTTTACCGCTCAGTGTGCAGGAGTTCCTGATGACGCAAATAGAAGTGTCGTTACTTTCGCCTTTGCAAGCGCTTGTTTTTAACAATGAGCAACAAGCGCTTGAAATGCTGAAGCCGGGTGTTGATGGGGTGGTGCTGGCCTTTGCTAGTTATAGAGCAACCTTTCTACCGCAAGTATGGGAGCAGTTGCCTGGCAAAAAGGAGTTTATGTCGCATCTCAAGCGGAAGGCGGGCTTGGCACCAGATTTTTTTCATTCGGAGATGCTGTTATGGCGCTATAGCGTGACAAAGTTTAGTGAAAAAAATAGCGCTTTTAAATTTGTAGGGGGTGGATGTTGAGTCAGGCACATTTTCCCGCTCGCTACTACCATCTTTTAGAAGATGGACGCATTCAATGCGACCTCTGTCCACGTGAATGTAAGATGCATGATGGGCAGTGTGGGTTCTGTTTTGTGCGAAAGTGTGAGGCTAAGCAGATGGTCTTGTCGACTTACGGTCGTTCATCCGGTTTCTGTATCGATCCTATTGAGAAAAAACCGTTGAATCATTTTTATCCGGGCTCAAGTGTACTCTCCTTTGGTACGGCCGGTTGTAATTTGGCATGCCGTTTCTGTCAAAACTGGGATATCTCCAAATCACGTCAATTTGATCGACTATGTGATCAGGCTACAGCAGAGATGATTGTAGAAGCGGCCAACAGAGAGGGATGTCGCAGTGTGGCATTTACCTATAATGATCCAGTGATCTTTTTAGAGTATGCGGTCGATGTTGCCATGTTGTGTCGTGCGGAAAATATTCGGAATGTAGCAGTCACAGCCGGCTATATTGCTGCTGAAGCGAGAAAAGAGTTTTTCGGATATATGGATGCTGTTAATGTCGATTTGAAAGCTTTCTCAGATCAGTTTTATCATCGACTATGTGCGGCGAAACTGCAACCGGTGCTTGATACGCTGCTCTATCTAAAGCGTGAGACCGATCTCTGGTTTGAAATTACAACACTATTGATTCCCGGTGAGAATGATAGCGATGCCGAGCTACATGCCATGTGTGTATGGATTGTTGATCAGCTTGGGGTGGACGTGCCGCTGCATTTTACCGCCTTTCATCCAGCTTGGAAGATGGTTGATTATAGTGTGACACCAACAGCGACATTAAGTCGGGCTAGGCAGATCGCTTTGACAGCCGGTATAAATTACGTCTATACCGGCAATGTACATGATAAAGAGGGAGATACTACTTACTGCTCCTGCTGTCATCAGGCTGTGATTGTCCGTGACTGGTATGAAATAGAGCACTACCAACTGACAAATGAAGGCTGCTGCCTAAATTGTCAGGCAAAAATTGCAGGTGTGTTTGGCTCGTTTAACACTCCTTTCGGACGTCACCGGACTCCTTTACACCTGGATAATGTATATCCTTAGAGCCACTTGCAAAACCCATGAGCGGCGATTGCCTTCCCCCTTTCGTCGCATTTTCAGGCTACGTTCAGTGTATGGAACAACCATGCCCTTTATTCTAGTCTATAAATGCCCTCGAAGTGGGATTGCCACTCATTCACTCAGCGTTTTGCAAGTAGCTCTTGACTGATTACCTACAAAGCTCAATCAAAAAGTTAGACTTTCCGTTTAAGGCGAGATAAGAATGATTACAACAGGCTACGTCATGGTGGCGGTGCGCGGAACAAGCCCTGATATAGGTGTCGAAATAGCTCCTGAATGAGGGTTTAAATAGTCCCCGCTATTTGGCTACAACAATACTCCCTTCTACGCACCGTAAGGTTATTTAAGTATTACGCCCGTCATTCCCGTGGAGAATCTGCCCCCGCGAAGGCGTGGGGTGGAAATCCATTGTTTT
>JAUZRH010000255.1 GCA_030950555.1 Mariprofundus sp.
GCAACGCAGAATGCGGACTTATAGACCAGCAGAATGGGATGATTTATTCTTTCCGCGGCCCTAGGTTGGATGTACTATTGACGATCGTAATAGGGAAGTCGGCCTGACGAATTTTTTTATGATAATTATTTATAAGTGTCAGATGTAGTGTCGAGGGTTGGTCTTTTGAGTGCCATGCCAACGTGCCTTGTAAATATTTGTGGGTGGTCATCTCATATTTAATCGCTGATTGGCCTTTTGTGTTTTTTAGGCGGAGAATTTTTCCATCATCGGTATGCGTCGTGAACGCCATATGGCCCAGCGCCCAGCGCGGGTAATTTTCACCTTTGACCAGAACTAGTTGGTAGGTAATAAGGTTCTGCTCTTTTATCCATTGTGCTTCGGGATGGAGTATATGTACGCCCTTAACCGTACGCGCCTCCAGCACATCATCAAACCATGTTAAGCGTTTCTGCATCAAGTGCTGTGTGCGCATATCTGCATGGATCTGCTTTTTGAGCGCCTCTATTTGACTATGAGCCAGAGCTTGTTCCGCCTGCATGCGTGATAGCTCGGCCTGTTGCTTGTGAATGGTGGTCTGCTGACGTGCTTGCGCGTCTAAACTGCTATTTAGCTGCTGCGTTGATGGCGCCATGAATAGGATAAGCGCCGCACTAAATGAACATACGATCAAGAGACCCGTCATTCGATAGTATCGCTGCTTTAGTTTGAGCCAAAAGCGCGAAAAAGGCGCTGTGATCTTGGGTGGCTTCATTGATGGGGCTAAGGCCAGGTGGCGTGTTTAGGTAAGCCAGTCTCTTCATTCAATGAGAACATTAGATTTGCATTTTGGATCGCCTGACCAGCAGCGCCTTTGATAAGGTTGTCGATACAGCTAACAATGACCGCTTCACCTTCACCAAGTAGACTAATGCCAATATCACAACGATTACTACCGCGTACACCGGCTGTAGAAGGCAGTTCACCCAGAGGCAATAGCCGTATAAACGGCTCATGCCGATAGCTCTGCTCTAGTAGGCCATGCCAGCGCTCTACCTCTGAGCCAGAGAGGTGCAGCGTGGAGAGCATGCCTCGGCCCATGGGTAGTATATGGGGTACAAACCGAACACGGATCGCTGCGCCAGACAAGCCCTCAGCCCACTCTTCCATCTCCCATGCATGTCGATGCCTAGGTAAGCCGTAGGCTTTAACGGATTCATTGAGTTCACAGTAGAGAAGATCAGTTTTGGCGCTACGTCCAGCACCTGAAGCCCCTGATTTAGCGTCGACAATAATGGACTCTTTATGCACAACATCAGCTTTAAGCAGGGGAATGAGTGGCAGTAGCATGGAGGTGGGGTAACAGCCAGGATTGGCCACTAATGAGCTTATAGCTACTTTGTCGCGGGTATGTTCGCACAAGCCATAAACGGCCTGCTTAAATAACTCAGGATGAGGGTGCTCTATGCCATACGCCTGTTGATATATTGCAGGTGATTGATGGCGAAAATCAGCCGATAGATCAACCACTTTTTTGCCCAAAGCTAGTGCCTTAGCCACACTCTTTGCTGCTGCTGCATGTGGTAGCGCGGTAAATACTAACGCTACAGCATCAGGGATGATGGCATCAGCACCGGCCAGCGTCATATTGGCAAGCTGACCAGCGATGCCTGGTAGCACGCTTCCAGCTCGTTTGCCTGCTTGGGTGTGAGCACCTAAGTGAGCAACTGCAAAATTGGGGTGACCGTCAATCATACGGACAAGTTCGGCACCGGCATAACCGGTTGCACCAAGGATAGCTACAGGTATCGTCATAGTGCAGCGATGATACGGATCGATGGGGTCAGGTCTACCATTGTTGCATTTCGAACGATCAGAACCATTCAAAGTAATGGAGAAAGTGTAGGCCAGATCCAAAAAAAAATCAGCGGAAACGCGATTTTTCCGAACGGGCCATCAGTCAGCGCATCAGGGATGTTGGCGATAGTCATAATTTAGCTGGGTGAGGTACTGTTGCCCACATTACAGTGTATTTGAAAAGCAAGGTTCTTGCGATAGTGATTCAAGTATGGATTGTCCGTCATTCCCGCCCCACGCCTTCGCGGGGGCAGTCTCTTCGCGGGAATGACGAATCGAATATAAGCAGTCCGTTTGATAGCTCAACAGATGTTTTTTGCGGTAGAGTAAATGCGAACATGCGATCGTTGTCATGGTCGATGGCGTTTCTTTTGATGGTGACGAAGATCGTCTGATTTAGGGTGATGGCAAGCGCCTTTTTAGTGAGTTCGTGAAAGATGCTCTTGTTGTGGGTAACATGCGGCGACTTTGGATTTGATGGAGGCGTGTGTGAAACAGGCATTGGAAGAGGCATTACAGCAGGCAGTGACGCGGTTGCTGATCGATCACCCTGATGCAGCGGTTCCGCAGGTGGTTCTGAGTCGCCCTAAACAGAAAGAACATGGTGATTATGCGGCTAATCTGGCGATGCCGTTGGCGCGTATTTTAAAGCAGAGTCCACAACAAATTGCAGCGGTGATTCTGGAAACAGTTGTATGGCCTGATGCGGTGGTGGGAGCGGAGATTGCTGGGCCCGGTTTTATCAATATTCGCTTGAAGGAAGCGAGTGAAGCCAATGCCCTGAAAAATATTTTGGCGCTGGGCGAAGCGTATGGTCGTGTGGCTGCGACGGCAGATGCAGCGAAGATTAACCTCGAATTTGTGTCGGCGAATCCAACCGGCCCGATGCATGTCGGACATGGGCGCGGAGCGGTTGTAGGCGATGCGTTGGCCAGTTTGCTATTGGCGACAGGTAACCATGTGCAGCGTGAATATTACATCAATGATGCCGGTGCGCAGATTGGTGTGCTAGCCAACAGTGTTTGGCTGCGTATGCGTGAGCTGAAGGGTGAGAGCATCGAACTGCCTGAATCGGCCTATCCGGGTGAATATATTATCCAGATTGCTGCGGAAGTGTTGTTAGTGCACGACTACCAGAAACTACTGACAATGGATGATGATGCGCGCTTGACGTTTATTGGTAGGCTAGCCATTGATGCTAATATGGCTATGATTAGAGAAGATTTGAAAGTGATTGGCATTAGTTTTGATCATTTCTTTTCAGAGCAGAGTCTGCATCAGAGTGGACGCGTGAATGAGTTGATCGAACGCTTGCAGGGCGATGGTGTGGTCTATCGAGGCTGTTTGCCACCACCCAAGGGTAAAGAGGTGGTTGATTATCAGCCGGTTGAGCAACTTCTTTTCAGGACAACTAATTTTGGTGATGATGTGGATCGTCCACTGGCTAAACAGGATGGCACGCCTACCTATTTTGCTGCCGATATTGCCTATCATTATGATAAACATCAGCGCGGATTTGATCGTTTGATTGATATTTGGGGTGCGGATCACGGTGGCTATGTCACGCGTGTGCAAGCGGCAATGAAGGCGCTAGTTAAAATGCCAGACAACGGCAATGAGCAGCCCGATGTGATTCTAGTGCAGATGGTGAACCTTACCCGTGATGGGCAGCCTGTGAAAATGTCTAAACGGGCAGGTACATTTGTTACCTTGCGTGAGGTTGTTGATGAGGTGGGGCGTGATGCTGTGCGCTTTAATTTTATGACGCGCCGGGTGGAGTCTCAGCTCGATTTTGATCTCGAGTCAGCAAAAAAGAAAAATGACGAAAACCCTGTCTATTATGTGCAATATGCCCATGCACGCATTGCGGCAATTCTGCGTAAGGCAGCGGATGAGGGCGTGGTTGTTGCTGATATTGATACAGTCGATCTGACGCTGTTAACCGAGCATGAGGAGCAACGATTGATCGCCAACATGCTGGCTTATCCTGATGCACTGCTAAATGCAGCTAACAGGTTGGAAGCATATCGGGTGGCGACTTATGTGATGCGCCTGGCGGCGGACTTTCATAGTTTCTATCATAAACATCGTGTTGTTACTGAAAATGCTGCGTTAAGTCAGGCTCGGATGGTGTTGATTCGTGCTGTCAGCCAAGTAATTGGTAATGCTTTAGGCATCCTTGGCGTCTCTGCACCGGATCGGATGTAATGGTTCGAAGGCAGGACTTTGCTCAGTTAAAGGCACCTAGCCAACAACAAGAAAAGCCTCAGCAATCAATGCTTCCATTGATGATGCTATTGATTGCACTCTTCTGTTTTGGGGCGGGTTATTGGTTGGCTTCAAGCCAGAAGCCAGCACCTGCTTTTTCCAAAGGTGATTTGGATAAAGTGCACGCTAGTTTGCAGGGAGCGACAGGTGAACTTAAGCAAGCGCATGGTGCAAATGATGCGTTGCAACGCACTGTTACGCAGCTGCAGGAAAAAGTGGCGCTACTGAAAAGTCGGGTAGAGCAGGGGGCCCATGCAAAAGTGGGCGATCTGCAGTTTTATAATGAACTGCCTAAACAGTCGGTAACGCCTGAGCCTGTTGTGGGGCCAGCAGCCGTTGCGCGGGTGATGCCTGAGATTGTCGCACAGGGAACGGAGAAAGGGGCATCAACGTCAGGCTTTAGTATCCAAATTGCATCATTTCGTTCCAAAGTAGATGCTATTCATATGCAGGAGAAACTGCAGAAAAATGGTTTTCAAATATATTTGAAGCGTATTGATTTGGCTGAGAAGGGGGCGTGGTTTCGTGTGTATGCCGGCCCCTATCTGCGCAAATCAGATGCCGAGCAGTTATTGCCTGAGTTAGAGGCGCAGAAACATGTGAAAAAAGGGCTGGTGATTAGTGGTGGCTGAGCTTAGGCGAAAAGCAAGAGAACGTTGGCTGCATACGCTGCTCGGCGCAGATGTGATTGTGGCGTCATTGGCGGGGGATGCCTCATTTCGTTGCTATTATAGAGTGACGTGTGCGGGTTGTGATTACGTACTGATGGATGCACCGCCTCCGCATGAGGATGTCTCTCCTTTTATGGCTGTACGGGCGTGGTTTGATGAGGCCGGTCTGCGTGTCTCAAAATTGTACGGTGCTGATATTGAGCAGGGTTTTCTGTTGCTTGAAGACTTTGGTGATCTTACCTGGGCTGTAGCACTGCAGAAGGGGGTTGATATTGCCCCTCTTTTCACTGATGCACTGCGGCAATTGCATCTACTGCAAGCATCTACTCCTTCGCTTGAACTGGCTCCTTTTGATGTTGAACGTATGCAGTGTGAATGTGCTCTCTATCTGGATTGGTATTTACCACGGGTCGTTTCTCTGGCACCTGATGCAATGCAGAGGGAGCAGTTTTTAGCGGTATTGGCGAACAGACTGAGTGTGATTGAATCACTGCCTCGTGTGGCTGTTCATCTGGACTACCATAGTCGCAATTTAATGTTGGCCAAGGGTCAATTGCCGCTTGGTCAGATTGACTATCAGGATGCCGTGATGGGGCCTGTTACCTACGATCTGGCTTCATTGCTGTATGATTGTTATCAGGACTATCCAGAAGAAGTGCGGCTTTACTGGAGTCGTCGCTTTTATGAATCATTGCCGAAGGCGATCGCAGTGGCTTTTGCCCATTTTGACGATTGGCATTACAAGCTTCGCCTAACAGCGATGCAGCGTCATATTAAAGCGATTGGCATCTTTGCGCGTTTGGCACATCGTGATGGCAAACAGCAGTTTTTGACAGAAATCCCCTTGACTAGAAAACATCTGCTTGAAGAGCTGGCTTTTTTAGGCATTACAGCAACGATGTCGCCGCTACTATTTGCGGGGCCTGAGATGGGGTTGGATTGATAGAGTTGTTCAGCAGTCTGATTTGGGTAGTGTTTGCATTTTTAAGGAGGTCGACATGCAGATTGCCGACAAAAAAGTTGTATCCATCCATTATACACTAACCAATGACGCAGGCGAGGTGCTTGACTCATCGCGCGATGCTAATCCGCTAGTCTATTTGCATGGTGCTAAGAATATTATTCCAGGTCTAGAGACAGCGTTGATTGGCAAACTCGCCGGTGATGAACTGGCTGTTGTTGTTGAACCTTCCGATGCTTATGGTGAGTATAATGAGCAGATGACCCAGGTAGTACCGCGCGAGATGTTTGCAGGCGTGGATGAAATTGAAGCGGGCATGGAATTTCAAGCAGAGACATCGCAAGGTGTTGAAGTGATTCGCGTTGCTGCTGTTGATGGTGATGAAGTGACGATTGATGGAAATCACCCATTAGCAGGTAAACGTCTCCACTTTGCAGTAAGTATTCATGAAGTGCGAGAAGCCAATGAAGAAGAACTGACTCACGGTCACGTTCACGGCGAAAGCTGTAATCACGACCACTAATCTTGAACACGGTTTATGGAAAAGGGTCACCTACGGGTGGCCCTTTTTTTGTGATTTTTAGGCGCTGTTTTATCCAAAAACATTCACCGTAAAGGATGTAGAGAGAGGAATAATATAGGCTTGTGGGCTAACCCTATCGCGTAGCGGGAACGCCGCTCGTCATTCCCGAGGGTTAAGTCGGGAATCCACATCAAAACAAACGCTCTGCCTATGCGCTCCCACGCGGGAGCGTGGGAACGAGGATGGATTCCTGCCCCACGCCTTCGCGGGGCAGGTTTTTCACGGGAATGACGGGCGTAATGCTTAAATCACCTTACCATGCGTAGAGGAGAGTATTGTTGTGGCCAAAAAGCGGGGAATATTTAAACCCTCATGAAGGAGTTATTTCGACGTCCTAGGCTAAAGCCCTCCCCCCCAGAGATATATATCTTCTTTTTCTGCAAGGGACGTAGAGAAAGAGCCACGGGTGAATGAACCTTCTCCCTCAGGGAGAAGGTTAGGATGAGCCTAAAAAGCAGATAGAAAAGTTAAGCATTGCGTTTAACGTCATGGATTCGCGAGCTGCGCAATCAACTGTTCTGAAAACTCCAGCGATGTCGAAGGCTTGATGAATCTAAGTTTTGCAGGCAAGTTGTCATCGAATCCTGCCGTGCTTCTATTCCTTCTTCCAACGGGCTGGGGTGAATGAAGATGAATCGATTGAAATTTTGTCCTTTCTCCTTCAGAGTGGGAGTGAAACTGAAAGCTGTGAAGGCATGCAATTCAATGTTTTGAACCAGAGCCAATTGTAAAACTCTGGGTGGATGAGCGGCAATCCCACTTTGAGTCCATTTTTGAGGTGGAATGAGGTGCATGGTGGTTCCATGGAGCAAACAACAGCGCGGAAATGGGCCAAAGTGGGGCCGCCGATCGCCGCTCACGGGTTTTGCAGTTGGCTCATAAATAAACATGTTCAATTAACCTACGTATTCCATCCCTTGTATTTCCACGGCGTTTTTTGAATCAAGCCTAACGTGCGGCGGTACAGCCCCACTTGTAAAACTCTGGGTGAAAGCGTGACAGTCCCATTTCTAGTCTGTTTTCAGACCGAAAGCATAATACATCACCATCATATAACCAAGTTTACAGTCATAGTCCCCTGCCTCATCGCACTTTCATTGCTACAAGCCGCCCAACTACAACCCTCATCGATTAACATGAAGTACACATTTAAACCATGTATACTCATCCAATCAACAAAAGGGTACTATCTAGGTTGTCAAAACAGCCCCGAAATGAGGGTTTAAATAGACTCCGCTTTTTAGCTACAACATTAGGGTGCAATACAAAAAAGTATACGGATTATGCTACCATCGGTAAATCTTCCAACTTATCGTTATCAAACATAATCTTGACCATGCCCAAGGCTTTTTGACATGTCTGCTTCAGCTTTCCGGTGAGGACTAATGAACGTAGTAGAAGAATATTTTCAGCATGTTCTTTTTTCCAAAACAGGCCAGTCCCTTTGATACGAAGGTTAATGACTCGACGAATAGCACTTTCAATCGTACCGCTACCAGTGGAAAGGCCATTATCACTGAATGTTTGATATTGAAATTTGGCGTGATTGCCAAAGTATTCACTTAGTTTCTTTGATGCAGCCTTGAGCGCTTTCCTTTTTCCTGTCAGTTTTTCTTTTACAAGCTCTGAAATCTCATCAATATTTCCAGCCCAGAGCAT
>JAUZRH010000256.1 GCA_030950555.1 Mariprofundus sp.
AAAGCATTTAAGCGCAGAGGGCACAGAGTTCCGCAGGTAAAATAAAATAATGTTTGTTTTCACCTCTCTTTTTGTTGTAACGGGCTTAAAAAAAAGAGCCGCAGCTTCGTGTTGAATCCTTAAGAGCCAATTGCAAAACTCGTGAGCGGCGATCGGCGGCCCCACTTTGGCCCATTTCCGCGCTGTTGTTTGCTCCATGGAACCACCATGCACCTCATTCCACTTCAAAAATGGACTCAAAGTGGGATTGCCGCTCATCCACCCAGAGTTTTGCAATTGGCTCTTAAGTAACTCTTTTACCTGACAGGAGTCTGCGACATAGACAATGGTACGCTGATTATTTCCGTACCTCTGCTTCCCTTTTAAGACGGGACATCGGCAAGGATAAAAATTACGAGATGCTTTCGGTTTTAGTATTTTTTATTCAACAAGCTGTTTGACCTCAATCCCCATAGTCTCCCGACCTAAGCCAGACGGCCATAACGAGTGAGAGGCACCCTGCCCTTGCCGTCATTTTACGGCAATAGACCGTCATTCCCGAGGGTGGATTCCCGTCTTCACGGGAATGACGGGCGTAATACTTAAATCACCTTACCATGCGTAGCGATGTGTATTGTTGTCTCGTCTTAAAAGGGAAGCCCGTATCTCTGACCTAGGCTGCATTCTCCCTGCGTCCTTTGCGCCCTCTGCGTTGAATGGTTTTGAATAGTTAGGGCCGCGGAAAGAATAAATCATCCACGTGCTGGTCTATAAGTCCGCATTCTGCGTTGCCAAATCAGTTACATAGCCCTACTATGCGCTTGATTTGGCGCCTTGAATCCAACAACTATCCTGCGCATAACCTGGATACTTTATTCTTTCCGTGGCCCTTAGGTCAGTAGTTCATCCAGGAAGGTGATGCATGATTTAAGGCGGTCGCGTGAGTTGTCGCTGCTATGTAGCAGTGTCAGATTACCATCGGGGGTGAGACGGAAACGGTGTGGTTCGCTCTGTACACGCATAAATAGAGCTGTGGAATCAATGTTGGATTCGGCTGTGAAACTTAGGCGGATTCCATGGTTGCCTGCACTGATAGCTGAAAGTGCGAGTGCTTGTGCTCGCCAGCGGATGCGGGCGGCTTCTAAACAAAATTTTGCTTCGTCCGGCATGTGGCCAAAACGGTCTGTCATCTCCTCAAAAAGGAGCGTGATCTGAGCGTCATCAGTGGCACGTGCAATGCGTCGATAGAGATTCAGTCGCTCGCCTGATTGTGGTACGTAATTTGGTGGCAGGATGGCATTGATGGCTAGATTCAGGTCCAGCGCTTGTTTTGGTTTGATAGGTTTGCCGCGTGCTTCGGCAACGGCATCACTGAGCATGTCCAAATACATATCCAGACCAATCTCATCAATACGACCGCTCTGTTCAGCCCCTAATAGATTTCCAGCACCGCGAATCTCCATATCTTGACGGGCCAGGAGAAAGCCTGAACCAAGCTCTGAACATTCGGCAATGGCCTGTAAACGTTCACGGGCATTAGCGGTCATAGAACGCGCATCCGGGGTGAATAGATAGGCATAAGCCTGGCGATGGCTACGTCCAACACGACCGCGAATTTGATGCAGTTGTGATAATCCCAATAGGTCGGCCCGTTCGACAATGAGGGTGTTGGCATTGGCGACATCTAGTCCTGATTCGATAATGGTGGTACAGACCAATACATGCAGTCGTCCTTCATAAAAGGCCAGCATCTGGCGATCGAGTTCAGCTGGATTCATCTGGCCATGGGCGATGCCGATGACGGCTTCGGGTACATCTTCTCTTAAACGAGCGGTAATGCGATCGATACTTTTAACATGGTTATGCAGGTAGTAAACCTGTCCACCACGGTAGAGCTCGCGACGGATCGCTTCAGCGGCGATATGAGGGTCAAAACTTGAGACCATTGTGCGAATAGCCTCGCGTTCAGCAGGTGGCGTGCTAATGATAGAGACGCTTCGTAAGCCGGAGAGCGTTTGGTGCAGCGTGCGAGGAATGGGGGTGGCCGTTAGCGTTAGTAGGTCAACCGAGGTGTGGAGCGATTTGAGTTTCTGCTTGTGTTTCACGCCAAAGCGCTGCTCCTCATCGACAATAACCAGACCAAGGTCAGCAAATTTAAAACAGTCGGAAAGCAGTCGGTGGGTGCCAACGATAATGCGTATATCGCCGCCGGCCAGCGCTCTAATAATTCGATCACTCTCTTTTTTGCCTTGGAGTCTGGAAATAAGTGCGACGTTGAGTTTGGTGCCGCTAAAACGTTCGCTAAGACTGCTGTAATGCTGGGTTGCCAAAACAGTGGTGGGGGCAAGGATAGCTACTTGGCGACCCGATGCAGCTACGATGAAAGCTGCTCGCATCGCTACTTCTGTTTTGCCGAAGCCAACATCACCACAAATGACACGATCCATCGGTTTATCACTGGCTAGATCCGTGATAATGGCATGAATCGCTTCTACTTGATCATCGGTTTCCTCGAAGGGGAAACGGCCGGAAAATGCTTCGTATCGCGTTCGTAACGCATCTTTAAGTTCACATGGGGGCCGGGTGGCACTGCTGCGTTCAGCTTCAATTTCAATCAGTTCATGAGCCATCGCCAGTAGGTCGTGTTTGACCCGCTCACGGGTGCGCTTCCATTTCTCAGAACCCAGCTTATTGAGCGAAGGTGCAGCTTCTCCTGTGTAATGATGTAAGCGTGCAAGCTCCTCAACGGGTACGAATACATGTGCTTTGTCAGCGTATTCAATTTTAATAAAGTCGGCAAAATCTGTATCGTCACCAATGGTCTCCAAGCCATGATAAAGACCAACGCCATGATCCTCATGTACAACTGGGTCACCAATTTTTAGTTCAGCCAGACTGGTGAAAATATCAGCGTGCAGAATCGTGCGAGAGGCGCGGCGTTTGCGTGGTAGTCGTTGTCCCAGCAATTCCCTGCCGGTTAGTAGTAATAGCTTTTTTTGCGGCAGCAGAAAACCGCTATCAAGGTAGCCGATAGTGCTGGAGATAGATGTCGTGAAGTGCGCGCTTAACTCCGCGCAAGCTTCCTGCATGCGTTCCTGTTGTCCAAGCCCATGTGCAATCAGTTGAATCTGATAGCCCCGTTTTAACTTCTCAGCGATCGCTTGATGCAGCGCCTGTGGTGGTTGCTTATGATCACTAAAGTCACTAAGGGATGGAGCGCACTCTATTTTCAGGGGCGGCAGTGCTTTGGCTATAATCTTCGTCTCTGTGGCAAATAGCTCTTGTGGACTAATGCTGGGTTCCGTGCCGGAGCGAACCATTTCAAACTGACCTCTCACTTGGTCACTGAAATTGCTGCGTCGGGTGTTGATATCTCTGTCGGCGTAGATAGTTACCGTTGTAGGGAGGTAATCAATGAGCCGTGCAGTGCTTGTGTATGTCAGCGGTAGGAGTGACTCAATACCGGGGTGAGGTCGGCCAGCTTGTACCGAGGTAAGCATAGGGTGGTTGCGCAGATGGGGGAAACGGGCTCGGAAGGCGGCGCAAAAAGTCTCTTTTCCTTGTTGGTCGAGGATAACCTCACGTACAGGTACTGAGGTGAAGGCTGACAGTGACTCGCCTGAACGCTGTGTTTCTGGATCGAAACGGCGAATGGACTCTATTTCATCGCCAAACATATCGATGCGGAGCGGTGTATCTTCAGTGGCGGGCCATACATCAAACAGTCCACCGCGGGCTGCAAACTCGCCAGCCGCCAAAACGCGCTCTGCTGGTATCATGCCCGCTTCAGTCAGACGTGATTTTAGCGAGCTAATATCCAGTAGATCGCCCGGTTTAAGTTGCCATACATGGGCTGCAACGACTTCTGGCGGTGCGATACGCTGCAACCAAGCAGGGAGTGCTGTTAACAGTAAGCCCGTGGGTAAGGGTGTCTTGAGTAGCCGGGCAAGAGTGGCAAAGCGCTCACCGACAATAGCATGATGGGGCGATACACGATCATAAGGCAACACTTCCCACGCCGGCAGGCGCCATAGTAGTTGTGGTTGTTCCGTTAGGAAAAAAGCCAACTCTTCAGAGAGTTGGCGATAGGAACGCAAATCTGGACAGATCCAGACACTAAAACGGTTTTCTTTAGCTATATTAGCTAAACGCCAAGCTAGCCCTGTCGTAGATGGTGGTGTTGAGTCAGTTTTTTCTGTCATGGTGGGCGGGATGCTGCCGTAAATAAGCGCGTCCATCTATGGTTTGATTGCTGCTGACGTTGTGAATGTTTCGCCTCGGTCAAAGCTTGTATAGAGTTTGCATCCGATGCTCATCGTTTGTTAACAATCAAGAGCTTTTTTACCGCAGAGCACGCAGCGTTACACAGAGTAAAAAAGCTATGTGACTCGATGCTCTAGTTTTATATGTGCGCTGTCATCGCTTTAAATCCTTTCACCGCAGAGGAGCAAGCAGCGATGTACCGTTGCGCGATCGGTCTGATTTAAAAAACGCAGAGGAAAGACAGGGGGTAGAATACGCGGTTAGTTGAACATGTTTACTTATGAGCCAATTGCAAAACTCGTGAGCGGCGATCGGCGGCCCCACTTTGGCCCAACCCGCGCTGTTGTTTGCTCCATGGAACCACCATGCACCTCATTCCACCTCAAAAATGGACTCAAAGTGGGATTGCCGCTCATCC
>JAUZRH010000257.1 GCA_030950555.1 Mariprofundus sp.
AAATACATTTAATTTTCATTATCTACAATGATCATTGTAGATAATAATGCTGTGGATCATTGAAAACAACTGTTTATAACGGATCCTGTTGGTTTCATAAGTTATTGATATTATTGATTATATATATAAAAATAAGGTTCATTAATATACACTGATAAGGTGCGGTGTATTATACAATGCACCCTTTTATGATGCCAAATCATCTTAAAACGTTGGGGTTGCTACCAACAGAATCCGTTATAAACAGGAAAATAACAAGGAGGCTAACCAAAAATACTTGGCGCAAATGCAGGATCGACGTTATCAGGACAGAAACAATAATCTAGGTCTTTCTCTTTCTCTACCTTCGTATCTCCGTGATAAAAATATCGTATCCAGCATCATGATAAGGCTGACGTTAATGGATATTCAATCAGTCTGGAAGCGCGACTTTAGCCGCGCAGAATCAGGCATTAAGGCACGGCTAAAGCCGTACTTCCAAATCATGCTGATGGAGCACCAACCTTTGTGTTGCATCCTGCAACAGGCCGCAGTGCCTTATTCTTTTGTATGGATCATATGAATTTTTTGAGCCGGGTGTGTGATCAGAATTAGGCCAATCTGGACTGTGCATAAACCGGACGTGCCCGCGTGGATTACAATCACCTCTATTGCGTGGCAATTACACGGGTTTTAACATGGATGTACGTCCAACCATGATATCAATGGCTTTGAATAAGCGTTTGAATACTGATTGTTGGCAATAGGGGATACCGTGTTTTGCACAAACAGCACGGACTTTAGGTTGGGCATATTGATATTGGCTTAAAGGAACATCTGGCCACAAATGATGCTCCACTTGATAATTTAACCAGCCATAGAAAAAATCATTACGATCAGAGCCGGTTGGATAATTCACCGAGCCGAGAATTTGACGCAGGTAGAATTCACCTCTTCCCTTGCCGCGTTGCTCAAACATCATCACATCATCACCAGCATGATTTGGTACAATGACCAAGAAGGAATGCATATTGGTAAATACCTCAGCTATGATTGAGGTGAACAATACGCTGATGACAGCGGACTCGCCCAAGGGTAAAAATAGCAGGGGTAGGAAGACAAAACGAAAGGCGATATAGGGTAAGATGCTTTGCGCCCATAAGGCTCGCCCTTTTGCTGTAAAGAGACTCCATGAACCGGCATTGGATGTGTCTGTAACAGGTTTACCTTGCTGTCTGGCTTGGCTGATGATCAGCTCTTTATGGGTTCTGGGTGTGTAGTAGGTGATTTTCCAAATCGTAGTGAAAAGCGCAATGACTATAAAACGCAAAAACATGGGCATTTTAGATTGCCGTAACCATTCCATATTATGCTGCAAATGATCTGGGTCGCGTTTTTCTCCCAGATTATAATGATGTAGCACATCATGCTCTTGATGCCAGCCTGCAGGGGTTACCCAATCAGGCCAGTCGATGAAACGGCGCCAGCCTTGGGCAAATTTTTTACTGGTATAACTGTCTGGAACATTGGGCAGCTTATCATAACCTTTGTGTACGATTGGATGTGTCATCTGTGTCCAGCGTGTAAAACTACCCTGGCTGATCAATAATGCGGAAATAGGATTGGGTATGATCCATGCTGTTGCATAGCCTAGGCATGAACATGCACGCCCCCATCGCTCCATCTTTTTTAAATGTTGAAAATCTTCTTCGCCAACACGTAACAAAATATCATCATGAATTACATCCAGATCTTTGGCCAGTTGTTTGCGATCTACGCTTTGATAGCTACTGAGACTCTGATGCATAGGCATCATGTTGGCCAAGCTAACACTGGTTTGCGAGCGGCTTGTGTTTCATCAAGTCTGCGCCGGAAAGGTTTGACCGGAGCTTGATGCAATAGCTCGGTTTCACCGGCTTGGCATTGCGTGGCGATTTCCAGCATGGCATCGCAGAAACTATCCAAGGTTGCACGGGATTCAGTTTCGGTTGGTTCGATCAACATAGCACCGTGCACAATGAGTGGAAAATAGATGGTCATAGGATGAAAACCCAGATCAATGAGGCGTTTGGCAATATCGAGGGTTTTAATGCCGTGTTTGTTTTGAATCGCATCGGTAAGCAAACATTCATGTTTACATATGCCGTCGAACGGTACGTGATAGGCATCCTTCAAACGGTGTAGCACATAATTGGCATTGAGTACGGCATCTTCTGCAATTTTATGCAGGTTTTGGCGGCCATAAGCAGCAATATATGCATTGGCGCGTATCAACACACCGGATTGACCGATACTGCCTAATACGGAACCAATTGATGTGTCACTGCATGTTTTTAAGTGATAAGCATCTGCATCTTTCACAATATGCGGCACAGGTAGATAGTCTTTCAATGTCGCATTGACTGCGACTGGTCCCGCTCCAGGGCCGCCACCACCATGCGGCGTTGAGAAGGTTTTATGGACATTGATATGCAGGCAATCAATCCCCATATCACCCGGCCTTGCGACCCCCACCAAGGCATTTAAATTGGCACCATCACCATACACCAAACCACCGGCATCATGTACCAATTGGCATATTTCTTTGACATCGCTTTCAAAAGCACCTGCAGTATTCGGATTGGTCATCATCAGCGCGGCTGTTTCATGGTTAAGGTGGGCTTTGAGTTCATCCAAATCAATACGGCCATCGGCACCGGATTTTAATTCAATGGTGTGCATGCCGCATAAGGCTGCGGATGCGGGATTGGTCCCGTGGGCAGAGTCGGGTACAAGTACGGTACGGCGTTGGTGTTCGCCCCGAGCATCGAGACACGCGCGTATCATCATTAAGCCGGTCAGTTCACCATGCGCTCCGGCAGCCGGTTGCAGGGTAACATAGGGTAGTCCAACGATCTCACCAAGCCAGCCTTGGGTTTCATACAGTAATTTTAATACCCCTTGTACTGAATCTTCAGGCTGATCGGGATGAATGTGGGCGAGTCCAGGCAGGTTTGCGACTTTTTCATTGACGCGCGGATTGTACTTCATAGTGCAGGAACCGAGTGGATAAAAACCTGTTTCGATACCGTGATTCCATTGGGACATGCGTACAAAGTGGCGTACGGTTTCCGGTTCAGACAAACTTGGAATGTTTGCAGGGGTGCTGCGTGAAAAACGTGTAAGATCGGCTGACAAGGCACCTTCAACACCCGGCAACTGGATGGATTCGGGTGCATCGTGATGATACTCAAACAATAAGGGCTCTTCATGCTGTATGCCCTGGGTGGATGAATATTGCTGGGCAACGTGGTTTGGGTCGGAATGATTCAATGTATGACTCATTTCGTCGCCTCCAAGAGCGTAATATAATCTTTAATATCTTCGGCTTCGATCATTTCTGTTGTGGTAACCAGCAAATGGGATGGATCAGCCTTCGGGTCAATTTTTTCCAGGGGAATACCGGCAAACATGTTCTTGGCCTGTGCCGCTGCGAGAAAACGATCACGCCCGGATTGATCACTAAAGCTAAGAATCGTTTCATTGTAATGTGCACCGGCAGTGGTGGTGATATGGGCAGGCAGTTGAGACAGGAGCGATTGCAATGCCGCAGCAGAATGGTGGGCGACAGTGGCTAGCCCGGTATCCCCCATGAGAGCAAGATAAGTTGCTGCTGCAGTACACATTAAACCTTGATTGGTGCAGATGTTGGAGGTCGCCTTTTCACGGCGAATATGTTGTTCGCGAGTCGATAAGGTTAATACAAAACCACGTTTGCCATCGGCATCGGTGGTGAGTCCACAAACACGCCCCGGCATTTGGCGTACATATTTTTGTTTGCAACTGAATAGACCCAGATGAGGGCCACCAAAGGCCATGGGAATACCCAGCGACTGGCCGGAACCGACGGTGATATCCGCCCCCATTGCACCGGGAGGTTCGATTAAGGCAAAGGCAGATACATCGGAAAAAGCGACTACCATCAAACATTTGGCAGCATCACAGGCAACGCGCAAGGGCGCTAAATCGTACACTGACCCGTAAAAATCAGGGTATTGCACAATGACACAGGCGGTATGCTCATCAATCGCGGCAATGACTTTATCCAAATCTGTACCGAAACAGCCCATGTCGACGTCCACATATTGGCCATCAAGACGCGATAAATAATTTGCAGTCACGCTGCGGTAACGCGGGTTCACGGAACCTGCCATCACTACTTTCGTTTTGCGGCTCACACGACGCGCCATTAAGGCTGCTTCTGCTGTGGCTGTGGCGGCTTCATACATCGAAGCATTGGATACATCCATGCCTGTTAAACGCGTGATCATGGTTTGAAACTCAAACAATGCTTGTAATGTACCTTGTGCAATTTCAGGTTGGTAGGGGGTATAGGCGGTGAGAAATTCACCACGTGAAATCACATAATCCACTACCGCTGGTACAAAGTGATGATAGGTACCACCACCCAAGAAGTAACAGCTATTGGTAGCATTGCGATTTTTCTCTGCAGCTTTGCTAAACTTACGTACAATACCGGCTTCCGACAACGCATCAGCAAGCGCTAGCGAGCCCTTTTCGATATGAAATTCGGCTGGAATATCGACAAATAGCTCACGCATGCCGGATACGCCAATGGCATCGAGCATGGCACTTCTATCACTATCAGTATGAGGCAAAAATCGCATGGTTTAGTCCTATTCTTTTTTTTACTGCCGAGGACGCAGAGTGATACAATGATGAAGGATTCAACTGCCAGCCCCTATTAAAGGCATGCGCTTGATTGTTTACTTCAACTAAGGCTGTGTTCGCCGCATCCTCTGCGGTGCATGATTTTGTGGGTGTTACGATTACTCTTCGAGAAAAGTGCTGTATTTGTGGTCGCTCAACAGCTCTACACTGCCCTCAGCAATCTGAACTTTGGCAATCCAACCGGCGCCGTAGCAGTCGCTATTGACCAGTTCAGGTGCATCTTCCAAAGCTCCATTCACTTCAATCACCACACCTGAAACCGGTGCAAAGACATCAGAGACTGCCTTTACCGACTCAACCACGGCATAAGCTTCACCAGCTTCAAGTGGACGGCCGACTTCAGGCAGCTCGACAAACACAATATCGCCCAAGGCTTCCTGAGCATGGTCACTCACACCAAAGGTCGCTTTCTCCCCTTCAATACGAACCCATTCGTGTTCTTTTGTATATTTCAAATCAGCTGGAATTGTCATCTCTCTTTCTCCCCAAAAACTATTATTTTTACCACAGCGGAAAGAATACTCCCCCCTGTAAATCTGCTTTTCACTTCAAACTCAGAAAACGCTCACCACAAAGCAGTCAGCAAGCATGATGATGCCTGCCCGCTACGGCACAGAAATAACAGCGATCATATAGACTGGCTTACGCTGCGAAACCCTGCAGTGAATGATTCTCAATTATCGTCTAACATTACTCCGTACAAAGGGCAGGGTCGTCCGTTCGGCGGCAACCAGTTTACCGCGAATCTCCACGGCCAGTTCGCCTAACTCAGCATGTTCAGGTTTCACATAAGCCAAGGCCACGCCACCAGCCATCGGACTATGCATGCCGGAAGTTACCTCACCGCTCTCCACTCCGTCCACAAACACTTTATAGTGTTCGCGAGGGATACCACGCGCGGTCAATTTTAGCGCAATCAGTCGCTTATGCGCACCACTTATGCGGCGTGCCTGCACGGCTTCACTGCCTATAAAATCACCCTTATCCAACTTGGTGATCCACATCAGCTTGGCTTCTACCGGCGTTACTGCATCGGAAATTTCGTGGCCGTAAAGCGCATAGCCCATCTCAGTACGTAACATATCACGCGCAGCCAGTCCGATGGCTTCAGCACCATTGGCTAAAAGCTGCTTCCAAGTAGCAATAGCACTACTATTGGGAATATAAATTTCAAAACCATCTTCACCAGTATAGCCCGTTCTGGAAATAATACCATCCACACCACAGACCTTCACTTGGGCAAATTTATAATAAGCAATACTTTCCAGATCACCATCTACCAACGGTTGAAGTGCCGCTTGAGCCGCAGCTCCCTGCAGAGCCAACAGCGTCGTATCATCCGACTCATCAGTAAAAACCACATCAAAAGCTTCTGCCTGCGTTAATAGATGTGCTACATCTTTGTGACGATTAGCCGCATTGATACAGAGGTAGAACTCCCTATCGCTGATTTTATAGCTTGTGATATCATCAATAAAGCTACCAGCATCATTCAACAAAGCTGAATATTGTACCTGCCCTTCCTCCAGTTTAGATACATCATTGGTGCTCACATATTGTAAAAAGGCCAAGGCATCTGGACCTGTGACGCGTGCCTGTCCCATATGGGTAATATCAAACAGGCCTGCACCACCCTCTCGAACAAAGGTATACTCTTTTAGGGCACCGTTTTTATATTGTACCGGCATTGCAAAGCCAGCAAATGGCACCATCTTCCCCTGCAGCAGTAAATGCTCATCAAACAGTGCTGTTTTAGCTAAATCAGACATCTTACTACTCCCCAATATGTGTTTTAAATGCTTGTACAGTATTCGCCAGCAACATCGTGATGGTCATTGGCCCAACACCACCAGGCACCGGCGTAATCCAACCCGCACGCTTGCTGGCTGATTCAAACGCCACATCACCTGTCAGCGTACCATCATCCCGGCGATGAATACCTACGTCGATCACCGCTGCCCCCAGCTTAATCCACTCACCTTGAATGAGCCCCTGTTTGCCAGCAGCAGCAACAACAACATCAGCACGCTCAATATGCGCTTGCAAATTTTGCGTGAAACGATGACAAACCGTAACCGTCGCCCCGGCAAGCAGTAGCTCCATGGCCATTGGCCGCCCCACAATATTAGAAGCACCGACGATCACACACTCAAGACCATGCAAATCTCGCCCAGTCTCTGCCAGCAACTTCATGCAACCATAAGGTGTACATGAGCGTAGTGCCGGCTTACGAGCAACCAGACGGCCAATATTATAAGGGTGGAAACCATCCACATCTTTATTCGGGTCAATCGCTTCGAGGATCGTTTCGGGGTTGATATGATCAGGCACAGGTAACTGCACCAAAATACCATCTATCTTAGGGTCTTGATTCAATTCAGAGATCAGCCCCAGTAGATGTTGCTGACTGGTATCTGCTGGCAGCTCATGAGAAAAAGAAGCAAAGCCAACGTTTTCACAACCAATTTTTTTATTGCGCACATAAACATGGGAAGCTGGATCATCACCCACCAAAATCACTGCTAAACCGGGCGCCCGTCCGTGTTTTTCTGTCAGCTGTGCCACTTCACTGCGCATATCTTCACGCATGCGACCCGCCAACGCCTTACCATCGAGTATTTTCGCTTTAGTTGTCATAGGCGCATTGTTACAGCAACGCACCTTCCCGACAATGGTCATTTCACCTGCACAGAAATTATTTCATTTCAACAGCCGCCTCTCAGCCCAAATAACCATAGACTTCATCATCATTGTCATCAAGAGTTAGAGCATGCGAATAGGAATTGATTTAGGTGGCACAAAGACAGAATTAATTGCCTTAGATAGGCAAGGAAACGAACGCTTGCGCTTTCGTCGACCCACGCCGACAGCAGACTATACAGCTACCATCACACAGCTTGCTGAGATGGTACGCTATGCTGAACAGCAGTTACAACAATCAGCCAGCGTGGGCATTGCTACGCCGGGCGCTATTTCAACTCACTCAGGCCTGATGAAAAATTGTAACTCCACCTGCTTAAATGGTAAGCCACTGCAGGATGATCTCGAATATGCACTGCAACGCCCTATTCGTATTTCCAATGATGCCAACTGCTTTGCTCTTTCCGAAGCGACCGATGGTGCGGCTAGCGGTTGCGCTGTCGTGTTTGCTGTTATTCTAGGTACGGGTGTAGGTGGTGGCATAGTTATCAATGGAGAACTCGTAGAAGGGGCCAATCGTATTGCTGGTGAGTGGGGTCACAACCCTCTACCGCTACCAACAGATAGCGAATTACCCGGCCCGGATTGCTATTGTGGACGATGCGGTTGCATTGAAACCTGGCTATCCGGCCCCGCCATGAGCTTGGATCACTACCGACAAAGTGGCCAGCATTTATCCGCCCAACAACTCAGCTTGCAAGCCGTCCAAGGCCATAAAGCGTGCCTACAAACAGTAAATCGCTACTGCGAACGGCTCGCCAAATCACTAGCTAGCGTGGTAAACATCCTTGATCCTAATATCATTGTTGTAGGTGGCGGCCTCTCCAATATTTCCATAATTTATCAGAAGGTGGTGCAACTATGGCAACCATACCTATTTACCGACAGCGTGGAGACACGTCTACTCCCCCCAATGCACGGCGACTCATCCGGGGTGCGTGGTGCAGCCTGGCTTTGGTCTGAATAGATGAAAATTGCCCATATAGGTTTACTGGTTGCTGATTTAGAGCGTGCTGCACTATTTTATGAACAAATCCTAGGACTACAGCGCATCCATCGCCCACCTCTCGCTTTCGAGGGGCTATGGTACGGGCTTGATCAGGGACAGCAGATCCACCTGATGCGACTAAACAACCCCTACGCGCACTGCGAGCAGCCCCCACATGGCGGACGCGACCACCACATCGCCATGCAGGCGCATAATTTTCAAGCACTAAAAACACAACTAGATCAAGCTGGCATACCTTTTACACTAAGCCAATCCGGTCGTTCCGCCCTCTTCTGCCGCGACCCCGATGGCAACACCATTGAGCTGATTGAAGCTTAGGGCCGCGGAAATAATAAAACATCCAATTCTAGGCATCCTTCATATTCCGGTTTACACATTAAGGCTTTTCTTAAGGCGGAAAAGGCTTCGCCAAATAGTCGATTCCCTCACCCCAACCCTCTCCCGGAGGGAGAGGGTTGGGGTGAGGGCGCAAATATACTGTGACGTGAGCAATACCCTCTCCCTCAGGGAGAGGGCTTGGGTGAGGGGATCAATAAAAAACGCCCATGATTCATCCGGCTTACGGAAGATGAAGATATATCTTTCAGTTGCGAGGTAAGGGCCGCGGAAAAAATAAAGTATCCAGGTTATGCGCAGGATAGTTGTTGGATTCAAGGCGCCAAATCAAGCGCATAAGCAAGCCCTGAATGGGCGCGCTAGCCTACTGCCTTTAGTAGTAACTCTGTGGCAACGCAGAATGCGGACTTATAGACCAGCACGTGGATGATTTATTCTGTCCGCGGCCCTAACGTAAAGCGTTAACTATTTTTTATAGC
>JAUZRH010000258.1 GCA_030950555.1 Mariprofundus sp.
GTTTTTTCACTAGCCATGATGCCATAGGGTTGTTATTTGTTATCTAACCAAGCATGTTTCAAGCCAGCAAGTTGCTGGAAATATTTAAGTTTCTGGTGAGAATCCTGTATTGAGATAGGAGTATTGCTACGCAGACGATACCAAGTGCTATTGAAAGCATGGGCTGGATGTATTTCACTGACGATGCCTCGTTTCATGAATCTTTCTTGTTGAACCAATGCCTCTGTTTTGGAGTGATGGGATGAGAGGTTGATGATATAAGGACGCGATATATGCGCCCGGTTTTGGTCAGTATCTTCTTTCTGTTTATCTGCGATGGGAGTCACTTTTGAGTGCAGCGTATGCACGGACGTACTGTTTTTCGATGTTGAAGGTTCGCTATCAAAGTCCTCTTCTTGCCAGTCATCATCTTCGAGGTTCTGTCTGGCTGGTGGGTGGCCATCATAGATGTGAAACCGACGATTCTGGTGCCACGCTTCACGTGTGAACACATAAGGGTCGAGTGCCAGTTCATCACGCATATTTGATGCATCGAGTAGGCGGGCACGTTGATCTACATACTTAATCACCGCGACAGGGATGGTGATATAAGGAGCCCAAATAAGGCCGCCCCAGAAGAGTGGGTCGGTGGCCGTGGCAGTGACAAAATCGGGTGTTTTGCGAAGTGAATTAGGGCCTAATAGTGGGTAAACTACATAGGCACTCTTGCCAACGCCCCAAGTAGCCAATGTTTGGCCAAAGTCTTCGTCATGTTTATCCAGTCCCATGGGGGCGGCGACATCAAAAAGGCCCGCAACGCCAAGTGTGGAGTTTACCAGTAAACGGCCCAAGTCAGAGAAGCCCTGTTCACCCTTACCCTGTAAAAAATCATTGAGTATGGTGTTCGGGTAGGTGACATTATCGAAGAAGTTGGAGACAGCAGTTCGTAGGGGCTTTGGTACGACGGCAGTGTAACCTTGCGCTGCTGGTTTTAATGTGATGCGATCAACGGTATCGTTAAATTTATCCGTAACACGGTTCACCGGTTCGATCGGATCGTAGTGGTTTTGTTCTGTGGCACAAGCTGATAGAAAAACGCTTAGTAGTAGGAAGATAAAGGGCATAGTTTGCTTCATGGTGGGCGATTATGCCAAGCGCTTGCGAAAATGCACGAGTCAGGGGCAGGGGTTAGGATAGTTAAGCTGTGTTTCTTCTAACTCGTCAAGACATTGCTGACTCAGTATTAATGAGATACTGCCTATATTTTCCCTTAGCTGCTGTAAACTTGTTGCGCCGATAATAGTGCTGGCAACAAAGGCTTGTTGACGGATAAAGGCTAAAGCCATTTGAGCAGGGCTTAGCTGATATCTGTTTGCTATAGAGACATAAGCAGCGGTTGCTTTATCGGCGATCTCACCAGAGTAACGCTTGTAGTTATCAAACAGTGTTAAGCGAGCCGCTGTTGGCTTTTGCTTGTTGAGATACTTTCCCGATAGAACGCCGAATGCTAGTGGTGAGTATGCGAGTAAGCCTACTTGCTCGCGGCAGGCTACTTCAGCCAGTCCTATTTCAAAAGAGCGGTTGAGTAGGCTGTATGGATTTTGAATGGAAACGATGCGTGGTAGCTCTTTGGTTTGTGCTAATGCCAGATGCTCCATCGTGCCCCATGCCGTTTCATTAGAGATGCCAATATGGCGTACTTTGCCAGACTCAACCAGTTGATTGAGCGCTGTCAGTGTTTCCTCGATAGCTATCGTTGATTCGTCAGCTTGATGCTGATAAGCGAGTTTACCAAAAAAATTAGTGGAGCGATCTGGCCAGTGGGTTTGATAGAGATCCAAGTAATCTGTGCCAAGGCGTTTGAGAGAAGCTTCACAGGCTGCAATAATATTTTTGCTATCGAGCCGTGCTTCTCCGTGGCGGATATGAGGACACCAATGCGTGGGTCCGCATACTTTGCTAGCGAGTATGATTTTATCACGCTTATGGCTTTGATGTAACCATTTACCGATAATCTCTTCGGTACGTCCATAAGTTTCAGCCTTGGGTGGAATTGCATATAGCTCAGCTGTATCAAAGAAGTTTATCCCTTGTTCCAGCGCGTAGTCCATTTGGGCAAAGGCTTCATCCTGACTGTTTTGCTCCCCCCATGTCATACTGCCTAAGCATAACTCGGATACTTGAAGGTCTGATTTTCCTAGTTGATTATATTGCATCGCTGTTTTAGGGCTGCGGAAATAAATAATTGTCCCGTTATGTGCAGGATAAGAGTTCGGATTCAAGGCGCAGTATTTGACGCATAAGCAAGCGCTGAATGGGCGCGATAGGTATCTCTTCAAATAAAAGACTGATACGGCAACGCAGAAAGCGATCTTTTAGATCAGCAGAATGGGATTATTGTTTGTTTCCGTGGCCATTAGCCTAGGAGGCGGTCCGGGAATGGAGACCGTGGAGAGGGAAAGCGGGATTGCCTTGGACTACACCCTATTTGAGGCAAATATAGTGATTCAAGGGCATCCTTCAC
>JAUZRH010000259.1 GCA_030950555.1 Mariprofundus sp.
TTCAAGGCGCCAAATCAAGCGCATAAGCAAGCCCTGAATGGGCGCGATAGCCTACTGCCTTTAGTAGTAACTCTGTGGCAACGCAGAATGCGGACTTATAGACCAGCACGTGGATGATTTATTCTTTCCGCGGCCCTTAAGTCGGAAATCCATATCAACGAAACGCTCTGCTTGATTCTAAAAACCAATGGATTCACGTCTCCACGGGAATGACGGGCCTAATGCTTAAATCACCTTACCATGCATAGAGGGGAGTATTGTTGTAGCCAAAAAGCGGGGGACTATTTAAACGCTCATTTAGGAGTTATTTCGAAAGTATAGCCTACACCTCACCACAAAGACACGGAATAGCTCAATATATTTAGATTTTTTCGCGTGCCTTGGCGCCTTTTTCGGCGAAAGATTTCAACTACGGTTGTCATCAGTGCTGAGTAGCTATTGTTTTCTAAAAGTTCCTAAAGTGTAAAGCATCTGGTGAAGGGTGACCTTCGTTATTCTCGATCCGTTCGAGGATGACGGATATCATACTGGCATCACTTTATTTGGATCGCACACGCAGCATACCGCGATACATGCCCATTTGACACTGAAATGATAGATCCCCCGCTTTTTCAGGAACCAGTCGTATCACGACAGGTTTAGCCAATGGCAGCTCTTTTTGAAGTCCCAATTCAGGAAAGATTACCTGAGCAGCGCAGGCTGTTTCATCGCTGCGAATAAAGCGTAGCGAGATTCCTTTGCCGACGACGGCGGTAATCAGGGCTGGTTGATAAACGCCGTCCGCGACACGAATATCAATGATCTGACCGGCTGCTGCCATGACCGCGGTTGTTGGATGGTAGAGCCAGAACCACCAGATAATAAAGGTGATAAGTAGCAGGCCGATAAGATTTACAAGGATCATTTTTTCACCTCCGGTTGAAATAGACGCAAGCGATTGGCATTGCTCACGACAGTGACAGAGGAGAGCGCCATGGCCAAGCCGGCCAGCATCGGATTTAGCATTAATCCTAAAAATGGGTAGAGAGCGCCTGCGGCGATTGGGATACCCAGAGAGTTATAGATGAAGGCGCCAAAGAGATTCTGTTTGATGTTGCGTAGCGTCGCCTTGGAGATGGCGATGGCAATGATGACACCATCAAGTGAGGAGCGCATGAGGGTGATATCGGCCGACTCAATAGCGACATCGGTGCCTGTGCCAATGGCGAAGCCGACATCCGCCCGCGCCAGAGCCGGTGCATCATTGATACCATCGCCGACCATGGCAACGATTTCACCTGCGGCTTGCAACGCGGCTATTTTGGCCTCTTTCTCTGCCGGCATGACCTCGGCATAAACCGCTGTAATGCCTACTCTGGCAGCAATGGCTTCGGCGGTTTGACGGTTATCACCGCTAAGCAGTATCACTTTAAGCCCCTGTTGTTGCATGGCTCTAATGGCTGTGATGGAGGTTTCTTTAAGCGGATCAGCCACCGCAATAATGCCAAGGATGAGACCGTCGCATGCAAGCAGCATCGCCGTCTTTGCTTCTGTTGCCACGGTTTCGAATTGATGCCTAAGTGTTGCATTGATAGTGAGATGATGGGACATCATCAGTTTGCGATTGCCCAGTAATAATTGCTGACCATCGACATAACCACTGATACCCTGGCCGGGGATCGCCAGAAAGGAGTCACAATTTAACAGTGCGAGTTGCTCCTTTTTGGCTTGATCAATGATGGCCGTCGCTAGCGGATGTTCACTGCCGACTTCAAGCGAGGCTGCTAGTTGCAGCACTCTTTCGGGATGGCTGCTAAGAATATCGGTGACGGCCGGTTTGCCTGCGGTGACGGTGCCTGTTTTATCAAGAACAATTGTGGTCAGCTTTGAAGCGCGTTCCAAAGCATTGCCTTTGCGAATAAGGATGCCAAATTCCGCCGCTTTTCCGACCCCCACAATCAGAGAGATCGGTGTCGCCAAACCCAAAGCGCAGGGGCAAGCGATAATCAATACACTCATGGCTGCAACCAGGGCAAAGCTGACACGAGGTTCCGGCCCGAAATTAAGCCAGAGCAGTGCTGTTGCCACGGCAAGAATCAATACTGTTGGCACAAAGAGAGCGGCTATCTGATCAACCATACGACCAATCTTCGGTTTAGAGGCTTGGGCATTTTTTATCATCTCAATAATATGAGCCAGCACGGTATCGGCCCCGACATGGTGGGCGCTGTAGAGAAAGCTGCCAGCGCTGTTGATGGTGCTACCCACCACCCGATCTCCTGGCTGTTTGCGCACCGGCATTGGCTCACCAGTTAGCATCGACTCATCGACCATCGAGTCACCCTCAATCAACTCCCCATCGACGGGTATTTTTTCACCCGGTCTTACCCGTATCAGATCACCGATCACGACCTCGGCTAGCGCTAGATCCATCTCTACATCATCACGGAGAACGCGCGCATGGGTGGCTTGTAAACCGATCAGGCGGCGAATCGCTGCACTGGTTTTGCCTCGGGCGCGCACTTCCAGGGCTTGGCCTAGATTAATCAGTGCGATAATAATCAGTGCCGCATCAAAATAGGCGTGGCGTCCCATCGTGGCCACAACATTCGGCACCATCTCAGGCCAGAAAACAAGTATCATCGAGTAGAGCCAGGCGGCTGCGGTTCCGGTGGCAATCAATGTATCCATGCTGGCTGAATGATGACGAAATGCACGCCAAGCCGCGATATAGAAGTGGCTACCGGCATAAGCCATTGTTACTAGTGTGATCATGCCGATGACAAACCAGAGCAGTGGTGCTGCCGTAAGGGTGGGGAGATAGTGGAAAAAGAGATTAAAGAAGAGTGGCAGGCCGATCAAAGCGGCAGCGATAAAACGGCCAAAAAGATGGCGTATATGATCTGCTTCGGCTGCCTGTTGTTCAGCAACATTTTCCATGCCGTGCAGTGTGTGCGCATCAAAACCGATCGCTTGGATGGCTTCAATCAAAATACCCGCCGTGATAGCGTGATCAACTTTCACCAAAGCGGTGCGATCGACGAGGTTAACGCTGGCCTGCTCTACACCATTCACTGATGCCAAAGCACTCTCCACCTTGCTGACACACCCAGCACAGCGCATTCCTTCAATGGCTAGTCGGTAGGTTTGTATGGTGATATGCTGTTTACTTTGAGTCATACTATCTCCTTTAACTGAGGCGAGAGTCAAAACGAAGAGTGGACGGGCGCCTATTTGTGAAGATTAGCCGTATTTGGATGCGCAGGATTAAATAGAACATTTCATTCGTTTGGCACGATGTCAGGGAGTACCTGTAGCCGTGCTGATGATCTTAACTGCAGTCAACCTACCTAAGGATAGAGATCAATCTAGTTAAAGGAGATGTGGCCGATCACTATATGGGTTGTCAGCCAGAAGATTAGCCCCGTGATTAATGAGGCAGATGCAAGTGATAACAGCCATTTGATGCCCCTGCTGAACACAATCCAAGTAGCTATAATCCCTGCCATGCCGATGGTTTGGTTGATCGTGGAGTGTCTATACCATGGGATATTCAGGGTATAAGCAAAGAAGTGGGGGGCCATGGCGCCAGCAACTGTAGAGATAAAAATGGCGGCAAAAAGGAATGCACCCATACGTTCAACCCATGCTTGATTCTTATCTTGATCGGCAAATAAGAAAGCGGTGATGGCAAACAGAGAAAAGAAACCAATCCAGGCTATTGAGACAAATTCTGAGATATGCACCTAATCTCTCCTTGGGGAAACGATTTCAACTGTTCGGCACCGATAGCAATCAAATGCTTCACCGCAGAGTACACAGAGTTACGCAGAGTACAAATAAATCCACATAGGCAATCCTGAATCTCCGAACTTTTCAAAAGCTTAAATACAATATTTCAGCTTTTACCACCAAGCCACCAAAGGGAGCAGAATCATGTGGGTATAGTGGTTCAAGTATGGATTGTACGTCATGTCCGACCTGATCGGGAGTGACGAGAAAAGATATCTCAAACTTAAATCATTATAGCCTGTTTTATCTTGTGTCTTTGTGGTTGGCCTGCTTTAATTGAGGGTGAAGCCTTTTGCATCACGACGCATACCGACAGGGCCGGTACGTGTGGAGGCGATAATGCCAAATGGTGAAAGTTGCTCTAGCAGTTGATCTAACTCTTGTGCCTTGCCCGTCAACTCAAGAATAAGGTGACTATCAATGTGATCATCAATGATGGTGGCGTGAAGGCTGTTGAGAAGTTCCAAAAGTGCATCGTAGGTGTCTGCTGAGGTGGTAACTTTGGCCAGAAGCATCTCGCGTTCCAAGTGGACGGTGTGAGAAATATCTTCCACCTTGATGACGGGAATTAATTTATTTAACTGCTTTTTGATTTGTTCAATCACTCGCTCATCACCACGTGTTACGACAGTCATGCGGCTGACAGTGCTATCTAGAATGGGTGCGACGTTTAAACTTTCAATATTATAGCCGCGCGCAGAGAAAAGGCCCGCAACCCGTGTGAGTACGCCAAATTCGTTTTCAACTAGAACCGTAATTGTATGTCTCATGATAACACCATCTCATTGAGTGCCGCACCGGATGGCACCATTGGAAATACATTTTCTTCTTTTGATACAGCCACATCCACTAGGACGAAGCGTTCATTTGTAATAGCAAAAGCCTCTGCTAAAACAGTGTCGAGCTGTTCTATTTTATCCACTTTTAAGCCGGTTCCCCGGTAGGCTTCGGCTAATTTAACAAAATCAGGCAGTGAATCAAAATAGGATTGAGAGTAGCGAGACTCATAAAACATCTCTTGCCACTGCCGTACCATGCCCATAAAAGCATTGTTGAGAATAATAATAACAATGGGTAGGCGGTATTGATACATTGTGGCTAGTTCCTGAATACACATTTGCACAGAAGCGTCGCCAGTAAAAACCACTACCCGCTCATCGGGCATGGCAATTTGGGCGCCGATCCCAGCCGGTAGGCCGTAACCCATCGTGCCCAATCCCCCAGAGGTGATCCAGCGGTGAGGCTTGCGAAAACCATAGTGTTGAGCTGCCCACATCTGGTGCTGCCCAACATCGGTGGCAATAATGGCATCGCCATGAGTGATCTCATGTACAGCCTGAATTACTCTCTGAGGTTTGATCGGGGCATCGGGCAGTTGTTCAAAATGGAGCGATTTTACTGCCCGCCATTCGGTGATTTGCTCCCACCAAAGCGCCAGAGCCACTTGATCGGGTTCCTTGTTTTTGCGGGCAATCTCTTCGAGAATCTGTTGCAGTACCACGGCTACATCACCCACGATAGGCAGGTGAGCATGGATATTTTTAGAGATAGATGAGGGGTCAATATCAATATGGATAATCGTGGCATCTGGGGCAAAAGCTTCCAATTTACCCGTTACTCGATCATCAAAACGGGCGCCTACAGCTATAAGGAGATCACAGTGAGAAACAGCCATATTTGCTTCATAGGTGCCGTGCATGCCCAGCATGCCAAGAAAATGTTTGTCGTCATAGGGGATGCCGCCAAGACCCATTAAGGTGTTGGTTACGGGGGCATTAATTGAATGAGAGAGTTCGCGCAGAAGTGATGCGCTGCCAACGGAATTCATGATGCCACCGCCGGAGTAAATAACAGGGCGCTGGCAGCTAAGCATGGCTTTGGCGGCTTTCTTCACCTGGCCTGGGTGGCCGTGGGTCACTGGTTGGTAAGAACGCATATCCACTGTTTCAGGCCAGATAAAGGTACACTCATTAATACTAATGTCTTTTGGAATGTCAATCAGTACCGGGCCGGGGCGTCCTGTGGTGGCGATGTGAAATGCCTGACGGATAATTAGTGCCAGATCCTCAACGCGTTGAACTAAAAAATTATGTTTGGTGGCAGAGCGGGTAATGCCGACGACATCGGCTTCCTGAAACGCATCATTACCGATTAGTGCTGAAGGCACTTGGCCGGAGAAACAGACGATTGGGGTAGAATCCGCTAGGGCATCGGCTAATCCGGTCACAGCATTGGTGGCGCCTGGACCGGATGTGACCAAAGCTACGCCACAACGGCCGGAGATACGCGCATAGCCACTGGCAGCATGTAGTGCGCCTTGTTCATGGCGAACCAGATAATGTTTGAAGTGGCTCTGTTGGAAGATCGCATCATAAATCTGCAATACGGAACCACCGGGATAACCAAAAATGGTATCCACATTTTCACGTTTCAGACATTCAACTACTATTTCAGCACCGGACATTTTCATTTTGTATAAATACCTTCAAGGGCAAAAGATAAGGCCAAGGCTGCCCTTCACACCTATAAGGGTCAAGGAAAGCACCACGATCGGCCTATATGAAAAGCAATATGAAAAATGGGGCTAATTCGGGTGCTTAGGCATGATATTAGACTGTTTTGCACCGTGTTTTGAATAGAAAAACCTTGTGCCTGAGCGCAATGGGTGTGGGGATGGGGCTTTAGCCGAGGTCGTCGAAATACAGAGATGTTTGGCGTCCTTCACTAACGATATAAATAGGAGCCAATTGCAAAACTCTGGGTGGATGAGCGGCAATCCCACTTTGAGTCCATTTTTGAGGTGGAATGAGGTGCATGGTGGTTCCATGGAGCAAACAACAGCGCGGGTTGGGCCAAAGTGGGGCCGCCGATCGCCGCTC
>JAUZRH010000026.1 GCA_030950555.1 Mariprofundus sp.
CAGGTTATGCGCAGGATAGAAGTTTGGATTCAAGGCGCCAAATCAAGCGCATAGCAGGGCTATGTAACTGATTTGGCAACGCAGAATGCGGACTTATAGACCAGCAGAATTGGATGATTTATTCTTTCCGCGGCCCTAAAAAGGAGACTTGAAAGAATGGCTTCACTTACAGTTGATTCAGTACGAAATATGATAATGGGTGATGCAGTGTTGAATGAAGAGTTGCTGCAACTGGCTCTGCCGGAGTTAAATATTCGGGTTCAAAGCAACTCCACAGCGCTGCTTGCAACGCTCTCACACTATTTCCGTCATATTGTACACACGGAGAAATTTCCTGAGCACTCACCGACTATTGAGGTGATCGCCATCGAGTCGCCTGCGATTGATGCTGAGCTGCCTTTAAAGGATTGGTCTCGTGAAGCGGGCAAGCGCGGCAAAAAAGATGCTTATCTGGATATTGATGGTGGCCGCTGCATCTACAAAGTTCGCACGGGCATGATGTTTCTACAAAGCCTCAAGCACCGTATTGCCGCTGGCCCCTGCCTGGATAACAGCAATCAAGTGATTAATTTCATTAACAATCAATACATGAATCTCTTACAGCAACAAGGCTGGTTGATCTGTCATGCCGCAGCATTAGCGCAAAATAATCAAGCTATTGCTATTGCCGGCTTTTCTGGAGGTGGAAAATCCACGGCCATGTTGCATCTAATGAGCGACCAGCGCTTTGATTTTGTGAGTAATGATCGCCTGTTTATTCATGCCGAAGCTACGCGAGTGCAGGCGCGCGGCATTCCCAAGCTACCACGGGTGAATCCCGGTACGCTGCTCCATAACCCTCAGCTACTTGAAATTTTACCCGCCGATCAAATCGATCAACTCAAAGCAATGCCAAAAGCAGAACTTTGGGAGTTGGAGGAGAAGTATGATGTGGATATTGCTGATATTTACGGTCATTCTCGTTTCTCTATGGCGCCATCTTCTCTAGGTCATTTCCTTATTCTAAACTGGTCTCATCACACACAACAGCCAACAGCAATCAGAGAAATCGACGTTCACCAGCGCCCTGAACTACTGGATGCAATCATGAAATCGTCCGGCCCTTTTTATCAACACCTTGATGGCAGTTTCAATAGCGATGACCGTATTCTTGATCGTCAACACTATATTGACACGCTAACCCATCTGCATGTTTATGAAGTGAGTGGGAAGGTTGATTTCAGCGTCATTCAAGCATTTTGTTCACGCCATCCAGCCATCCCTGCAGCTATATGAGCCGGCTTTTATTACTTATGGCCCAAGGTAAAGGAGAGAAAAAGTCCTTGCCGATCGCTAACCAAACCATCAACGCGAAGCCACTGCATGACAACGGCAAACGGCAAGCCCAGCGCATGGGTCTTTGGCTAGCTCAACAGCAATACATTCCAGATTCAAGCCTTTGCGCAGCAAGCCAACGGGCAATTATCAGCGCCGAAAAATGTCTGAAAGCAATGGGTATTACCACCCAGGAGCTATATACTCGCAAGGCGCTCTATCATGCTCCGCCTCAAGCGCTGCTGCATATACTTCAAGGCATGCATGATGCCAGCCACTGTTTGCTGTTGGTCAGCGATAGAAAAAGCTTGGAACAGCTGCTTAAATATCTAACCATAAATGATCAACAGCCTGCTATCGCTGAAGATAAACGATTACATCACGGCTCTGTTGCGGTGTTATCACTGGATCAAAACTGGCACAACCTTACAGCAGCCAACGTCACACTACGCCACCTTACCCATGCCGCCTCGCTGCCTGCGCTTTTCCCCTTCCCCGATTGTCATGGCAGTGAATTGCGCCAGCGCCCCGCCTATTATTACCGTCAGTCATCGGTGATCCCCTATCGCATCGCCAACCAACAAGAGCTCGAGCTGCTGCTGATACGTTCGAGCAAACAACATCATTGGGTAGTGCCTAAAGGGATTCATGAACCGGGTCTCTCTGCCCAACAATCTGCTGCCAAAGAGGCTTATGAAGAGGCCGGTGTCGAGGGGTTGGTGACCGAAAGCCCCTTGGGTTACTATCACTATCAAAAATGGGGTAGTCAATGCGACGTAATAGTATATGGCATGCAGGTTGAACGCGTTATCGAGGAAAATAAGTGGGAAGAATCACACCGTGGACGACGCTGGTGCTCGCTAGTTGAAGCCAAATCATTATTAAAAGAACAGAGCCTATTACCTATGCTAACGCAGTTAGCCGCCCAACTACAGGCCCAGAGTGAGCCACCCCATGAGCTCTAACTATGCCGTTTTTCTACGCCATGGTGACTACCACCATCAAGCCGCCACACCCGGGGCTTGTCAGCCCTACCCTCTGAATAAAGCAGGCGAAGAGCAAGCTGTAGCCAGTATTCAAAAACTGCTCGCTTTTACGGAACGCCATCATCTCACTATCGCCCCGAGCGTGCATAGCTCGCTACTACTACGCGCTTGGCAAACAGCCGATATTATCTGCCAGCAATTGCATCATCGTGATATAGAGCGTCATTATGCAGTTATGGAGTCAGCACAATTAAACGAACGCTCCGTCGGTAGTCTGGCCAATTTAACGATCTCGCAGATTGAGCAGATTGTCGCGGATGACCCCCGTTATCCAGCCACACCCGCTGGCTGGAAATCCGATAGTTATTATCAGCTCCCCTACCCCGGTGCGGAGTCACTCATGGATGCCGGCATGCGCATGGCAGAGTATATTAACAAGCGTATGGCCCAGCTCTCTGCCCAAACTGGATGTCTGCATATTTTCATTGGCCATGGTGCAGCCTTTCGCCATGCCGCCTATCAGCAGCAGATGATCACTTTTGCCGATATTGCCAAACTCAGCATGTTTCATGCTGAACCCCTCTTTTTCACATTGAATCCAACACTGCAATGGCATCACGTTGCAGGTGACTGGAAAATTCGTTCCTCCCATAGTAGTTATACGGACTAAATATGCATACATTGATCACATCAAAACCATCATTACCAAGCTATCATGGGCTGAAATTTCTCCGCAATAGTGAGTCACTCTCTCTTCCCACTAAAACCCGAAACTGGCTCGACTGTACCAAGCATGGCATCCGCCAGCGCAAATCAAGCAGCTTAAAAAGCAAACAGATGACAACTTCACTGCTGCAGTCTGAGGTATGGAAATGGCCGCTACGCACCACCGTGTTCATCTCTGACCTGCATGCTGATGGTGATGGACTACTAGCCTCATTAGTGGCCTGCGGCGGCATTAAAAAAACAGGTACAGCAGACCACCAATTTAAGCTAACCAACCATGGCCAAAAGATGCTGTTTATCTTTGGCGGTGACTTTTTCGATAAAGGCCCCAGCAACCTGCGCCTGCTACGTGTACTTCGTCTATTTATTGAAACAGGCGCTCGTGTTCGTATCCTAGCGGGCAACCATGACATTCGCGTACTTTTTGGCATGCGCTCAGCCGGGCAGACCCACGACCCCTATAATGGTCATTTCTTTATTCGCATGGGGGCCAAGGCCATCCCTTTTCTACGCGAAATTCATGATGAATTTCTCTCTAGCAAACATAGTATGAAAAATATTCCTGACCAACAGACATGTAGTGGCCGCCTATTCCCAACAAAGGAGTGGCATCAGCAGTTCCCAACTCTCGCCAGCTGGATCATGCCGCCAGCAGCCATTGAACGGGAAATGCGTAAGATTCAATACAAATCAGAACGCTTCGAAAAATTGTGTGCAAAAGCGGGCTTAACGCTGCGCGATGTCTATGCCGCAGCCATCCAATGGCAGCAGTTATTTCTCTCGGAAGAGGGTGAATTTCACTGGTTTTTCAAACGCATGCGCTTGGCTGAGCGTAAGGGTTCCTTTCTCTTTATCCATGCAGGCATCGATGACCGGGTGGCTGCTATGTTACAACGTGGCAATACGTTATCAGCACTAAATCAGCAGTTTAAGAAGCAGATACAGGGTAGTCCGTTTGAGTTCTATTATGGCCCTATTGCCAACAGTATTCGCACAAAATACCGCACCATTGATATGCCCCTCTCAGCCATAGGCTCCAAACAGATCCGCAAAGCCGGCATTCACGCCATTATTCATGGCCACCGCAACCTACTACGCGGCCAACGCATTGCCCTGCGTAAAAACCTCCTCCACTTTGAATGTGATATTACACTCGATTGCGACTCTCGCCGCAAAGAAGGACTTAAAGGGGCCGGAGCCGGTGCAACCATCATTCAAGCCGATGGCCATATTATCGGAATCAGTACAGATTACCCTGAGATCAAGCTATTTCACCCCGAATCGATTCTATCCGAAAAGTAACGATTCAAACCATTCACCACAGCCTACGACGAACTCAGTCGAATCGAGGAGAAAGCGGTGCTGTTGTCCGCCGCATGACAGGAGCAATTAAATCCAAGAAGTGTACCTCATCATAACAACATATTTCCAATTTTTGTGTGATATAGTGATTCAAGTATGGATTGTCCGTCATTCCCTACCTGATCGGGAATCCACCATTGCAGAGTGTGGCTTCCCTTTTAAGACGGGACATCTGCAATGATAAAAATTACGAGATGCTTTCGGTTATAGTATTTTTTATTCAACAAGCTGTTTGACCTCAATCCCCATAGTCTCCCGACCTGACGGCCATAACGAGTGAGATACGCCCTGCCCTTGCCGTTACTCACGGCAATAGACCGTCATTTCCGAGGGTTGAATCGGGAATCCATATCTAAAAAACCGCGCTGTTTGATTTTTTAAAGCAATATACGTTCCCACGCAGGAGCGTGGGAACGAGGATGGATTCCCGGCCCACGCCTTCGCGGGGGCAGACTCTTCACGGGAATGACGGGCGTAATACTTAAATCACCTTGCCATGCGTAGATCGGAAATCTAGTTTAAATAAATGTTCTTTAGCATCTCAAAGGCAGCGTCAGCCAGGTGAGCGTGGCTATCTTTAATCTGCATGGAGGGTGTAAGCGTTTTTAGCCCGGATACTGTCATCCGAGCTAAAAAGCTTATGGATCAGGCTACGCCGATGCCTTCGCGCCAAGCGAGAACAAGACGAAACATGTCATTATCGAGGTCTACAGTGAGATCACGTTTAATCTCCGTAAGTGAAGCGTAAGGATCGACATCATCTAATTCTGCCATGACGGTGTCGAACTCTTTACCGACCAGCGTAGGGACATCAATGTATTGGCCGGCTCTGATAATAGCCACAAAATGTTTCATGACTGTCGATTCACTAATGCTCTGTTGAGCTGCAATCTCTTGTAAACTCATGCCTTCTTTGCGGAGTTGGGCCAGGATGTAGGTCTGTGTATCATTCAGTCCTGGTCCTTTAGCGATCAGCATCGGTATCTCTTTACCATCGCTCTTGACGGCTTTATTGCTCGATGTGGCGATATGTTTGCTGATTAAGCTGCGGAACTCTTCGCCAAAGGCCTCTAGCTTATGTTCGCCAACACCAGAGATGCGACGCAGTTCGTCATCACTGACTGGTTTGCGCTGAGCCATCTCGGTAAGGCTAACATCACTAAAAACAACATGGGGTGGCAGATCATCGCGTTCGGCCAGTTCTTCACGCAACAGTACTAATTTTTTAAACAGCGGCTCATCACGGCTTGCGCCCAGCCGTTTAAGCTGGCGACGTAGGCCCGGTTGATATTTGGCCAAAATAATAGGCTCACCAGTGGCGCCAATGCGCTCGGCTTTTTTGGTTGGTAGCATAGCTGCGCGGCGTGATACATCTTGGACAAAATAACCATGGTGAACAAGCTGACGTAAGATAGAGGTAAGTTCGTCCGCATTCAGGTCGCTACCAGCGCCATGGCTCTTTAGTTTGTCATGTTGCGCTTCTTTAATGCGAGCGTTGTTGGAGCCACGCAGAATATCAACAATATAGCCCATGCCATGGTCGGATTTGAGTTCGCGTATACACTGCAAAGCTGCTACAGCATACACTGTTCCATCATAGGTCTCTGGCGGGTCAAGGCATATATCGCAGTTGCCACATGGTTCATTCAACTCTTCGCCGAAATAGCCCAATAGCACGCGTCGACGACAGGTTAGGGCTTCAGAAAAGGCGACCATACTATTAAGTTTATGTACTTCTACGCGGCGCTGGTCGATATTTTCAACATTTTCAATCAGCCGGCGAACCAAATTCACATCACCGGAACCGTACAGCATCAAGGCTTCAGATTCGAGCCCGTCACGCCCAGCACGGCCTGTCTCCTGATAGTAGGATTCGATACTTTTAGGGAGATCGTGGTGGATAACAAAGCGCACATTTGGTTTATCAACGCCCATGCCAAAGGCGATGGTGGCCACAATAACTTTAACCCGATCACGCAAGAAGTCATCTTGCACTTTTTCACGGGAGCGGCCGGGAATACCAGCATGGTATGCGGCGGCGCGGATGCCATGGCGCTGTAGGTTGACAGCTAAATCCTCCACGCGTTTGCGTGACAGGCAGTAAATAACACCAGAACAGTTTGGCCAACCATCAAGAAACTGCAGAATCTGGGTGAGAGGCTGACGTTTTTCAGCGACTAGGTAACGAATGTTGGGGCGGTCAAAGCTGGCGACAAAACGCTTGGCTTTGGTTAGTTCGAGGCGTTCACTTATATCTTCTCTGGTATGCTCATCGGCGGTGGCGGTTAGAGCCAGCATGGGTACATCAGGGAATATGGCTCGTAGCTCACCCAGTCGAACATATTCAGGACGGAAATCATGGCCCCATTGAGACACACAATGGGCCTCATCGATGGCAAACATTGAAAGCTTTAATTTATCCAATTTTGCTAAAAAAGTTTTAGAGAGTAGTCGTTCCGGTGCAACATAGAGCAGGTCCAATTGGCCTGCTTCAAATTGTTCCAATATCTCTTTGGCTTGAGCCGCTTTCAATGATGAATTGTAATACGCCGCTTTGACACCGCAGGCGGTTAACGCATCCACCTGATCTTTCATCAGGGATATTAACGGTGATACCACAATGCCAGTACCTTCGCGCATGATCGCCGGAATCTGATAGCAGAGTGATTTACCACCGCCCGTAGGCATTAATACGAAGGCGTCCTTGCCGTCGAGTAGACTGCAGATAATCTCTTCCTGCATGGGCCGAAAGTTATCGTAACCGAAGATATCCTTCAGTATTTTCCGAGCCTGTTCTTTCATTTTCTTTGTTGCCATATCCATCCTCTTCATTAGCTTCATGCCAATGGAATCACCTCCAGTAGACCCCCTCAGCCTCCGGACATGATCTTATAATGTGTTTGAAATTACGGCTACCGCGAGCGATTTTTCTTCCATTGGTGGCCGTCTGTGGATCATTGCATCATATCTTGCTTATGAGGGCAAGCTTTTTATCTGACTTGGATAGTATGTTAAGGCCTGATACGATGCGCATCATCATGAAGACAACTATAAAACAATCTGCCGGTAGCGCTGCGCCGGATACAAAGCAGACCCACTTTGGTTATGAAACCGTCAGCGGTTCGGAAAAAGTTCAACGCGTGATGGGCGTGTTTTCATCCGTAGCGAGCCAATATGATCTTATGAATGACCTGATGAGTGGCGGCATGCACCGGCTTTGGAAGCGACGCCTTTTTTCACTGGCTGCTATTGGTGCGGGTAGTCGCGTGCTGGATGTGGCTGCGGGTTCTGGCGATATTGCTATCGGTTTAAGTAAAAAAATGGGGGCATCGGGACGTGTTGTGTTGACCGATTTGAATGGCCCGATGCTGGCTGAAGGAGCCCGACGCGTGATTGACGTTGGTTTGCTGCCCGGCCGGGCGGATTGTATTCAATCAGATGGTACCCGGCTATCTTTTGCGGATAATAGTTTTGATTGTGTAACCATCGCTTTTGGTATTCGTAATTTTCTGGATATTAGTGCAGGACTAGCAGAGTTTTACAGGGTTTTAAAGCCGGGAGGGCAATTTATCTGCCTAGAGTTTTCGCGTCCGGTGTTGCCGCTGTTGGATGTGATTTATGATGCTTACTCCTTTAATATGATTCCATTGATTGGCGAGAAAGTTACCGGTGACCGAGACTCTTACCAATATCTGGTGGAATCGATTCGCCGTTTCCCTGATCAGGGGCGTTTTGAAAAGCTCATCTCTGCTGCGGGATTTGACTTGGTTAAATATGAAAATATGACAGGTGGGGTGGTCGCTCTGCATCGGGGTTATAAGATATGAGTGTTATGTTTTTACCGCTTAAACTGATTCCAGTGCCGGTGCAGTGCGTGGTGATGTCAACCGTGCTTGACCTAGTCTTTAGACGTGATGAGAAACTAAAGCTGCTGCTCGATGCTATGGATGGGCGGGTTTTCCGTATCCATATTACCGATACGAACGCTGTGATGTTTCTCGGCTTTTCGAGGGCTAGGGGCTGGGTTCATTCGATGCACACAGGCAGTGTCGATGTGCGCCTATCCGGCACGACTGCAGGTTTTGCCCGCATGTGTTTTGGTCATGAAGATCCGGATGAGCTGGTTTTTGAGCAGGTATTGAAGCTTTCGGGTGATTCTGATGCCATGTTACGTTTTAAGCGCCTATTTGCTGCCGCCGACTTGGACTGGGAGCGAGAGCTACGTGCCAGTTTTGGTGATTTTTTTGGTGTCCGTGTTGCACGTGCCGCGCATGCACTGGTGCAAGCGGAGCAGCGGCTGGCGATAGCGAGTCGCGAAACGGTGATGAATCGCTTCCACGATATGGAAATTCCCGATAGTGATCATGTGCAGCAGTGGCAAGCGGGTGTAGAACATCTGTCGTTTCAAGTAGAGAAGATGAAGGGGCGGGTGACGCGCATAGAGCAGCGTTTAGGCCGTCATCAAAACGACCGAGAGGAATAGACCGTTGCGCCTCCCATCGAGCTTTCGACGAAACCTCCGTCTGATGCGTATTGCCCACATTCTTGCCACCCATGGTATGGCGGCTCTAGCGGTGCGTCTGCGACTCTTTTACCCGTATGTATGGGTTGTTCAGTTGCTGCGCGGTGATGAGCTGCCAAAGGATTTGGGCACGCAGATTCGTCTGGCGCTGGAAAAATTGGGCCCTACTTTTATCAAGTTTGGCCAGATGCTCTCAACACGCGTGGATCTGCTACCTATAGAAGTGGCCTTGGAGCTGAAAAAGCTGCAAGATGATGTGCCACCGGAACCTTTTGCCCACGTGCAGCGGGTGATTGAATCGAGTTTTAAGCGTCCATTAAGTGGGGTGGATGGACTATTTGCAAGCTTTGACGAGCACCCGGTGGCTGCTGCCTCGATTGCGCAGGTGCATTTTGCGGAGCTTCAAGATGGACGCCAAGTGGCGGTGAAAGTGCGCCGAGACCATATCAGCCGCACCATTGAGTCGGATCTGGCTATTTTACGTTTGTTGGCAGCGCTATTTGATCGCTACTTTCCCGAATATCATCGTTTGAAAGCACCGGAAGTGATGCAAGAGTTCTCTACCTCTATTCGTGGTGAGCTTAACCTTCGTGCCGAGGCTGCGCACGCCAGCCGTTTTGCCGAAAACTTTACCTCGATTGAAGGGGTGCGCGTGCCTGATGTACTGTGGGACTATACGCATACGGAAGTATTAACGACTGAGCGTATTATCGGTATTCCCATTGATGAAAAAGAGGCACTAGAAGCGGCAGGCTTTGATTCACTCAAGCTGTGTGAACGGGTGACCTCTCTATTCTTTCATACAGTTTTTGTTGATGGCTACTTTCATGCGGATATGCATCCGGGTAATATCTTTGTCGATCAGCAAGGCGAAATTGTGTTGATCGATTTTGGTATTGTCGGTCGACTGGATATGAAAACACGGCGTTATCTGGCGGGCATGCTGCTGGCTTTTTTGAAAGAAGATTACCGCAGTTCAGCCAAGGTGCATTTGGATGCCGGCTTTGTGCCGGCGGATACGGACCTATCTGCTTTTGAAGATGCTTTGCGCGAGATCGCTGTGCCTATTTTTAATCGCCCCTTGGGTGATATCTCGATTGCAGAGCTGCTGCTGAGTATGTTTGCGGTAACCGAGAGATTTAAAATGGAGACCCAGCCCCAGCTACTTTTATTACAGAAAACGATGGTTGTGATCGAAGGCGTGGCACGGGAATTGGCCGATCAGGCCAATATCTGGATATTGGCAAAGCCGCTAATAAGTCAGTGGGTAGTGCGGCATATGGGGCCAGCAGGCAAGGCTGAAGTGTTGGCAGAAGAAGCGCATCTACAGCTCGTAAGCTGGATGAAATTTCCTCAGAGAATAGAGCGTACTTTGGCTCGACTGGAAGCTGAAGGTGGCCCGCTAGAAGCTGAATCATCGCGATTGCAGCTGGTCTGTGGCGTGGTTTTGATAACGGGAGGCAGCGCTAGTTTAGCGTGGCTGGCTGCACAAAACATGACCGGCATTGGCATGCTGATGGCAACAGTTAGCCTGGGCGTTGGCCTGCTACTAAGCATCAGCTCTGCTTGATAGCGTGATTCAAGCTTGAAGATATCTTTTCTCGTCATTCCCGATCTACGTATGGTAAGGGTCACGGAAATAATAAAGTGTCCCAAGCTGCGTAGGATAGAAGTTCGTCTTCAAGGCGAAGAGTTTGGCGCATAAGCAAGCCCTGAATGGGCGCGATAGGTAGTCATATTGCTTTTAAAAAGTGGCTGATTCTTT
>JAUZRH010000260.1 GCA_030950555.1 Mariprofundus sp.
TCAACCGATCTACAAAACATCAAAGGCGAAATGGGAGCATTATCAGACCCAACTGACCCCCATGATTCAAGGAACCAATGGTACAATTGAGTGGGACCCCATTGATATGGTTACCCTGCCGAAAGCGGGCTTCTTGGTGGATGGTGTGGCTCTCTACGATGAAGAAAAACTGGATGAGGCGGAGTATGCCTTTAAAAAATTACTTCACCATCTGCCTGAACATGCAGCGGCGAACTTTATGGTCGGGCTGGTCTATGCGCGGAAAGGACACCTGCAAGATGCTATAGGTTTTATGGAAAAAGGATTTGAAAAGTGCCCTTGGAATAAGCATTGGCGTAGTGATCTGATTCAAGCGTATCAAATGACAGGGGATAACGAGAAGGCAGAGGCGTTACAAGGCAAGGGTGATAAACAGGCCGGAGAGATTGATGCAGGAGATGAGATGGCAGCGGGGTCGGGCATGAGTGATTGAGTTGTTTAAACTTGAAGTGGGAATTGAGTTCATTCAAAGGTGAGGCAGGGTCAGAGATTCACTTACCTTCGAGCCCTTCGTGATCTATGTGGTGGAAAGTTTTTGACCTGTTTCACCACGAAGGCACGAAGAAAGAGAAGATGTGCTGAAAGGGGGCAGAGCCCTTTACTTTAACGAGAAGAGAATAAACTAAAAGGGCTCTGACCCCTTTCTTCTTTCTTCTAAATCTGGAAGATCGAGTGATAGGGAACAGTACAAGAAGGAATAAAATAAGTTTATTGAGAAGGGGAAAGTGGTGAATATAAATAATTTTAGAGCTGTGATGCTGCTGGCCGGTCTATCCTTGTTGGGATTGCCAGCTTCGGCTGTGGCAAAGGTAACTGGTTTACAGGATATTCTGGCGGCTACTATGGCACGGAATCCGGCGGTGCATGGAAAAAATGCGGAGATCAAAGCCAAAGAGTACGCTACAGATGTGGCGCGCGCAGGGCGATATCCGAGCATTTCACTGCGGGCTGGTTATGTGAATAGTCAATATAGCAATCAAAGCAGCAAAAATAATTCTATATCCTTGCGAGCGCGTCAACCCTTATGGGCGTTCGGACGGATTGATAGTGCCATTGACTATGCTGATGCCGATCTTTCAGCCAATCGTGCGGATTTACTGCGCATCAACCGTGATTTGCTCGATAAGAGTGTGGTTGCCTATGCTCGCGTGCTCGGTGTTTATCATCGTCAGCAGGTAATTAGGGATAATATAGCTAGCCAGGATAAGCTTTATCAGCAGATAAAAAGGCGTGAAGAGGGACAATTAGCCTCCAAAGCGGATGTGCAGCTGGCAAACCTGCGTTTGATTCAGGCACGCTCAGAGCAGAGCCGTAGCGATGGTGACCTGTTGATGGCAATCAATGAGTTGCAGGCACTCACCCAACTCCCTATTGGCGAAGTTCAGCCTGTATCGATGAAACTTGTGGATTTGCCCGCTACCGCAGCAGGCATTGAAGCGTTGGCGTTGGAAAATAGTGCAACAGTGCATTACAAAGCGTCTCTGTTGACCTTGGCGAAAGCCAATACGGAGCGAGAAGAGACAGCATCTATGCCCACGATCTACCTACAAGGCGATAAACAGTTTAACCAACTGGCAGTCAGAAATGGTAGTCAAGTTGGTATTATGATGGATGTTTCCCTGGATGGTATGGGGTTCTCATCTTATGGGCGTTCTAAGCTGGCAATGGCGAGCGAAGTAGCTGCTGATGAGGGACTCAATGTGTCGCGCAATGAGCTGATTCGTAATGTGCGCAGCCTGCTACATAATCGCGATATGCAGCAACAGATGAGTGGAATATTACAGCACTCGGTGGATGAGTTTGGTCACATATTGAGCTCTTATATGCGCCAGTATAAAGCAGGCCATAAAGCCTGGATGGAAGTGTTGAATATTCAGCGAGAAATGAGCTCGCAGCGACTGCAGCTGGTGCAGACAAAGGATGACTGGCTACTCACCTCATTACGTCTGATGGTGTTAACAGGTAGTTTTGATCATACGCTGGCAGCGGAGTAGAGCGGATGCAAATGGCACAAGAACAGCATCAGAACAATGCGCTGATTGAAGCTCACTTGGTGAAGAGGTTATTGAGTGATCTGGGTGTTTTTATTGATACAGATGCATTGAATAGTGTCTATGATAAGTTAGAAGGGGCGTTGCCGCAAGTGCGGCCAGTCGAATGGTTACAGCAAGTGTTCCTTGAGGCGCAACTGAAAGGTATTCAACCTGTACAGCTTGGCTGGCGTCGTTTTGATCAGCGTCTACTGCCTGCATTGGTATGTCATGAGGCGTGCTGGTACCTAGCTGAGCGGCTTGATTCGGAGACCATCACACTGACCCGTGCTGATGATGAATCGGAGAATTACCCGGAAGAGTATCTGCAAAATGCCTTGGTGATCTGGTTGCGTGTACCGGCCAAAATGAAAAGTGAGCCCTTTTCACTCAAGGGAAATCTGGCTGCAGGGCTGGTTTGGAAGGAGATGTTCAGAGAGCCAGGCTGGCTGGGAAAGGTGCTGGCAGCTACGGTGTTGGTTAATCTGATTGCTGTGGCCACCTCTATCTTTGCACTACAGGTGTATGATCGGGTGGTGCCAACACAGGCTTATGCCACCTTAACCACCCTTGTGGGAGGCATGGTGCTGATTGTTACA
>JAUZRH010000261.1 GCA_030950555.1 Mariprofundus sp.
GTGATTGTTGGCGCATCGAATATTGTAGGCCGTCCGATGGCGCTTGAGCTGTTATTGGCTGGAGCCACGGTGACCGTGACACATAAATTTACGCGCAACTTGCAGGCTCATGTTGAGCGTGCTGATATTGTTGTGGCAGCCGCAGGTAAGCAGGGCTTGATTAAAGGCGAATGGATTAAACCCGGCGCAATTATTATTGATGTAGGTATTCATCGTCTGGAAGATGGATCGCTGACTGGCGATGTGGCATTTGCAGATGCCAGTCAGAACGCGGCTTGGATTACACCAGTGCCGGGTGGTGTTGGGCCTATGACGATCACGATGTTGCTGGCTAATACCGTACAAGCATTTAAAACACATTTGGGAGAAGCGTAGATGTCTGATGTGGAAATAACTCTGGCGAAAACAGCGCTGTTTGATGCACACGTAGCACTGGCTGGAAAAATGGTGCCGTTTGCCGGTTTTGAAATGCCGGTACAATATAAGCTTGGTGCTTTGAAAGAGTATAATGCCGTACGCGATGGCGAGGCTGGTATCTTTGATATTACTCATATGGGACAGGTGCGTGTAAGTGGTAACGATGCGTTGGCATATTTACAATATGTGACCACCAACGATGTTTCGAAGCTGGTTGATGGGCAGGTTCAATATTCAGCGCTATTGAATGACTCAGGCATGTTTATCGACGATATTACCACCTATAAGATTTCCGATGTTGAATATTATTTATGCATCAATGCGGCCAATCGCTACAAGGATGTGGCGCATTTACAAGCAGAGGCGGCGGGCTTTGATGTCTCTGTGGTTGATGAGTCTGATGATACTACCCTGCTCGCCTTGCAGGGGGCTGCAGCTCAAGCTGCCTTGCAGCCGCTGCTGGACAGAGATCTTGAATCGATCGGTTATTATAAGTTTGCTCAGGTCAAAGTTGGCGGTGTTGCTGGCATTGTTTCACGTACCGGTTATACCGGAGAAGATGGCTTTGAGGTCTATATTCCTAATAGTATTGCTGTTGATGTATGGGATGATCTACTTCAAAATGGTGCTGTGCCGATTGGTTTAGCGGCGCGTGATATGTTGCGTACTGAAATGGGTTATGCACTTTATGGCCATGAAATCTCTGATGCTGTAACGCCTGTTGAAGCCAAACTTATGTGGATCACCAAGCTGGATAAAGGTAATTTCATTGGTAAAGCAGCTGTTGAAGCACGTAAATCTGCTGGCCCCCAACAGCGTTTGATTGCCATTAAACTGGTTGGGCGTGGTATTCCGCGTGAACATTATCCAGTCAGTGTAGATGGTGCGCTTAGTGGTGAAATAACCTCGGGTATGTTCAGTCCTATGGCTGGTGGTGTTGCATTAGCTTATGTAAAACCGGAACATGCAGAATCCGGTGATCTGAGTGTAGAGATCCGTGGCAAACAGGTTGCAGCAGAACGCGCCAAGCTACCGTTTGTTCGCAGTAACGTAAGAAGATAGAAAGCCTAAAGAGGAGGGGACGATGACGATTCCTGCTAATATAAAATATACCAAAGATCACGAATGGGTGAGAATCGATGGTGATATCGCCACCTTTGGAATTACTGATCATGCCCAGGAAGCCTTGGGTGATATCGTGTTTGTTGAGCTGCCTGAAGTGGGGCGCACGATTGATGCGGGTGAAGCCTATGCTGTGGTTGAATCGGTTAAAGCTGTTTCTGATGTCTATGCACCGATTGCTGGCGAAGTGGTTGAAGTGAATGAAGGGCTTGAAGGCGAGCCTGAAAAGGTCAATACCGATGCTTTTGGTGGCGGTTGGATTGCCAAAGTAAAAGTTTCCGGTGACGGTTCTGTTGAGCTGATGAGTGACGACGAGTACACCACTTTTCTCGAAGAGTAAGAATAACTAACTATATTCACCGCAGAGGAGACAGAGGACGCAGAGGGTAATCTAGATACGCTGCGTCCTTTCTCTTCTGTGGTCAAAAGAAGGACATAACCATGCGGTTTCTTCCCCATACCGATACTGATCGAACAGCCATGCTGGAGACGATGGGTCTATCCCATATTGACGCTCTGTTTGCTGATATCCCCGATGAATTTCACCTTGAAAGAGGTCAACTGGATATCGCTGAGGCATTGTCTGAAGCGGGCATTGTGCGCAAGTTTACCAAGGCTTCTGAAAAAAATCGTAACGCGACCAATACCCGTTATTTCCTAGGTGGTGGTACTTATAATCATTTTGTACCAGCCGTTGTTGATTACGTGATTTCACGTGGTGAATTTCTTACTGCCTATACGCCCTACCAACCAGAAATATCTCAAGGTACACTGCAGGCACTATTTGAATTTCAGACCATGATTGCTCGGCTAACAGGTATGGATGTATCCAACGCCTCAATGTATGAAGCGGCCACGGCCACGGCGGAAGCTGCGCTGATGGCGCGTCGTGTGACACGCAAATCGCGCGTGCTGATGGCAGGCTCCGTAAACCCCCGTTATCGAGCTGTTACCGCCAACTATCTTTCGCGCCTAGATGGCACCTATGAAGAAGTTGATATGGGTTGCTTCGGCACCGATCTCGATAGAGTGATAGCAGCCATTGATGCGCAAACGGCCTGTGTGATAGTACAGTATCCTGATTTTTATGGTTCTGTGTATGATCTGGCTCCACTGCGGGCCGCTTGTGATGCGGCTAAATGTTTGATGGTGATCGCGTTTTCCGATATTTCAGCTTTTGCCTTGATTGAACCACCAGGTGCGATGGGGGCTGATATTGCTGTTGGGTCGGGTCAATCGCTCGGTATTCCCATGGGCTATGGGGGACCACATCTAGGGCTCTTTACTTGCAAACAAAAATATGTCCGACAGATGCCAGGTCGCGTCTGTGGTATGACCCATGATGTGAATGGCAAGCGTGGTTTTGTGCTTACCCTCTCCACGCGCGAGCAGCATATCCGTCGTGAAAAAGCGACGAGCAACATCTGTTCTAATCAAGGTTTAATGTGTACGGCTGCCGCAACCTATATGACGCTGATGGGTGATGCCGGTCTGGCAACGGTTGCTGATCATTCGGCTGCCGCTTTGCAGTCACTGGTCTCCTTGCTACCTGCGCATGTCACCGCAGCCTCAGGCGCCCATTACAATGAAACTGTCTTATCGTTTAGTGATGATGCAGCTCGTCAGCGTTTCTTGGCAGCAGCGCAGCGCAATGATATTTTTGCTGGTATTCCATTAGAGCGGATTGAGCAGGCGGCTGATCGCCGGCATCTGCTGGTGGCTACCACCGAGATGGTAGAGAAGGCAGATATTAGCAACTATCTAACAGCATTGGAGGCGGCACGATGAGTCATCATGAGGCGTTAAAATATTCTGCGAGTGTCGGTATTCAGCATGAGGAAGTGCTACTTTTTGAACGTATTCATGAAGCTGCAACCTCGATTAGCCTGCCGGGTGTAGAAGGGACGATTTCTGAGGAGCTGCGTGCTTTTTCGCGTCAAAAGAGCGCTAATATTCCGGGTCTGTCAGAGCCGGAGACTGTACGTCATTTTGTTCGTATGTCGCAGTGGAATCATGGTATTGAAACAGGCTTCTATCCCTTGGGTTCTTGTACGATGAAATATAATCCTCGTGTTAATGAGCAGTTAGTACGTCTACCTGGCTTGGCGCATATTCACCCAGATCAACCAGAGGAGAGTGTACAGGGTGTGTTAGAGCTGCTGTATGAACTACAGGGCTGGTTGGGTGATATTGTAGGTCTACCGTATGTGACACTGCAACCGGCCGCAGGTGCGCATGGTGAGTTGACGGGGCTGATGATGATTCGTGCGGCTCTGGATGCGCGCGGCCAGCAGCAACGACGCAAGGTGCTGGTTCCTGATTCGGCGCATGGTACTAATCCCGCTTCAGCGGCTCTTTGTGGTATGTATACGGTTGAGTTGAAATCGGGCCCAGATGGCCGCATTGATCTGGATGAGTTGAAATCACACCTCGATAGCGATACAGCAGCCCTGATGATGACCAATCCCAATACCGCCGGTGCCTTTGAGTCCGATATTAAGCAGATATGCCAGCTAGTGCATGATGCTGGTGGCCTGGTTTATGGTGATGGCGCCAACCTTAATGCGCTGGTCGGTGTGGCGCGACCGGGTGATATGGGGATCGATTGTTTGCATATTAATGTGCATAAAACCTTTGCCACACCCCATGGTGGTGGTGGACCTGGTGGTGGACCGGTAGCGGTCAATGAGGCGCTTGCGCCCTTTTTACCTGTACCGCGCATTGAAAAGAGTGGTGATGACTATACGTTATTGCATGCGTGTGATCGTTCTGTTGGTTCAGTGCTTGGCAGCATTGGTCAAGTGGGCGTACTGCTCCGCGCTCATGCCTATATCTCGGCCTTTGGTCATGAACACCTGCATAAAATTGCCGAAGATGCGGTACTTAATGCCAATTATGTGCTACATCGCTTGAGAGACCGCTATCACGTGCCTTTTGATGGTTTGTGCAAGCATGAATGTTTGCTAACAGATGGCTTGCAGGAGAAGCATGGTGTGAAGACGCTCGATATTGCCAAGCGTTTGATCGACCTTGGTTTTCACCCGATGACGATCTATTTCCCACTGATCGTTCATGGTGCCATGCTGATTGAGCCAACAGAGACAGAATCGCGAGAAACCTTAGATGTTTTTTGTGATGCGATGCTGGAAATTGCGGATGCCTGTGATGCCGGTGATACTGATGTGCTACATCAGGCCCCAATAAAACCATTCCGTCGCCGCTTGGATGAAACTCAAGCCGCTAGAAAACCCGTATTAATTTGGCCGGAGTAATCTTTCAATATTGGCTATAGTAATTCAAGCTTGAAGATATCTTTTCTCGTCATTCCCACCCCCCGCCAAAGCGTGGGAATGACGGATAATCCATACTTGAATCACTATAACTCGATGTTCCCGTTTTTATATGAGGTCTCATCGCTTTAAAACCTTTCACCGCAGTGGGCGCAGGGTGACGCAGAGGAAATACAGGGGATAGAATACAAACGTTCATTGAACAAGTTTAGGGGCACGGAAATAATTAACTATCCCATTCTACTGGTCTATAAGCCCCTCTTCTGCGTTAAAGAATCAGCCACTTTTTAAAAGCAATATGACTACCTATCGCGCCCATTCAGGGCTTGCTTATGCGCCAAACTCTTCGCCTTGAA
>JAUZRH010000262.1 GCA_030950555.1 Mariprofundus sp.
CGCGGCCAACCTAGCCTTTTCAGTCAATCAGGAACATGCCAGTGCTAATGCCGGAGCAGCCAGCACAAGCATGACTGCCGGCCAGTCAGTTACTACGGGCTTATTGCTCAATGACCCACTCCAACCAGCTCCATTTGCCAACCAGATCAAAACAGGTGCATTTAACCTACATGTCTATAATGCGACAGGAGTAGCCACACTCACAAATATTCCAGTCACGGCTGGCACCACCACCATGACAAGCCTGATGACCGACCTGAATAAACCAAACACGGGCATCACAGCAAGCTTGGATGCGACCAACCATTTGGTCATCGCGCCGAAAACCCCGAATACCGGCGTCACCCTCTCTAATGACACCAGCAACGTACTCGCAGCTTATGAGGTCAACAACTTCTTTACGGGCTCGAAAGCCTCCAACATAGGCCTAGCCAGCGCCATTACAACGAGCGCTGCAGCAATCAACACCGGTAAAACTGACACTGCAACATCTCTTATTACCACCGGTGACAACACAACAGCCGTTGCCATCATGCAACTGCAAAATCTAGCCATGAACTTTGATGGTTCAGCCAGCGCCACCAGTTTGAATACACGCACCTCGAATGTAGCTAGTCAATTTGGCACCGATGTAGCCAACTCGATACTACAGGCAAAATATACAACAGCAGAATCTGACACATTGAACGCCCAAAGACAGGCTATTTCAGGCGTCAATATGGATGAAGAGCTGGTCTCAATGATTAAATTCCAAAATGCTTATAGTGCGGCATCTAAAATCATCACCACCACCAACCAGATGCTCGGCACACTAATGGGGATCATCCGATGAGAGTTACCACATCCCAACTATATAATACTTTGTTAAGTGGCGTAAAACGCCAACAGGAAGCCATCAACACCGGTAATGCACAAATATCTTCAGGTATGCGCTTTCAAACGCCGACACAGGGTGGCACGGACTATAAAATATCCTTGGATATTCGTCAGGCTCAAACCAGCATGAAAGGCGATCTTAGCACGGTCAATACCGCCGACACACGCCTGACCAGCAGCCTGAGTTTACTTAATGATATGGGTAACATACTCAAACGAGCGCAAACTGTGGCTGTACAGATGAGTACTTCTGGCATCAGTCCTGCAGAACGCACGGCAGCATCAGCAGAAGCCACCCAACTACTTAACCAATTCCTCAATGACACCAACCAAAAGTGGCAGGGACAATCACTATTTGCAGGCGCCGCTGTGGATAAACCAGCATATTCATTAAGCTATACAGCAGGCGCTAACACATCGATCTCCAATGTTACGCAAACAGCAAACCCCAGTGGGGCCAATGATAACTATGCAATCACCCTAGATGCCGCAGGCACGAGTATTGCATCTATCACCAACAGTGCAGGCACGAATCTACTCGCTGCACCCGCTGCTTTAACAGCTGGCGCGAACACCGCAACGCTTAGCAATGGTGTCGCTTTAAACCTCACCTACAGTGGTACACCTGTGCTCAACACAACAGCAGCCGGCACCCTTAACGTAACAGCATCACCACCAGCTGGCGCCTTCTCTTACACGGGCAGCGCTCAGGATCGCACCGTCACCACATCGGATGGAAGACAGATCATCAGCAATATCAGAGGAGATAATCAGGCTTTTACCGATGCTTTCGCCGCTTTAAGCAGCTTCAAAACAGCCTTGATTGCCAATGATACCGCTGGTGTACAGGCCGCACTCGGCACCCTAACCACAGCCGGTGATGGCATCATCAATGTTACTAGTGAGGCGGGGGCAAAATTGAGCGGCATCCGACTACAGGTATCAGCCATCCAAGACCGTCAGCTCAACCTACAAACGCAACTAAGCGCCCATGAAACAGCAGACATACCACTGATTGTGGCCACCATGCAGCAGTCAACTATCGCCTTGCAGGCCGCTTATAGCCAGATCGCTCAGGTAAAAACACTTAGTCTAACAAATTTTCTGAGGTAAATAGTGCTCGTATTACGCCGCAAAGTCGGCGAAGTGATTCGCATCAATGATAATATACGTATTATTATTCAGGACGTACAAAATGAACATATTGTCCGCATCGGTATTGAAGCGCCACTTGATATCCCTGTACATCGGATGGAAATATACGAACTAATCCAGCAGGAGAATAGAGCCGCTGCTGGAGCCAATGCACTGCAGTGGTTAAAAAGAGCCACGAAGTCATCGAGCACCGACGAGGAGAACAGTAAAAATGAGTGATACTATGCCACAAACAGATAAGGCATTTTATTTTCCACAAGGAATGGTTGGTTTCAGTGATGCTCATGATTTTGGCCTAATCTACGAGGGAACAGGTGATATCGCCTGTTTGCAATCAATTGATTGTCCTGAAGCGGCTTTTCTATTAACACCTTGGGATGTATCACGCTTAGGAGAAGAGCCCAAACTAAGTCGAGAGCAGCGCCAATGCATTGATGCTGAAGACTCCTCAGAAATGTTATGGATGCTAATTCTTAATCCATTTGCTGATAACCAGTGGGTCACTGCCAATCTAAAAGCACCGATCGCTGTTAATACAGAAAAGCGGATTGGCCTTCAGCATGTCCGCGCTGAACCAGAGCTAGAACTGCGTTATAACTGGATGCCACAGCCCAATTGAGCCCAAACAAGCCTTTCATGAAGAAGAAATCACAAAAAATATCGCAATTATTGGCCATGGATATGGCTGATATTGCCAGCCTGCCTACCATCTATCGCCATGCCACTCATCTTGTTCGTTTTACCTATCGTGTCGTCGAACGCTTCATTATGGATAAATGCATTCAACGCGCCTCGGCATTGGCTTATGCCTCCCTACTCGCCATTGTACCGATGATTGTCCTAGGCTTTACCATTTTCACCAGCTTCCAAGCCTTTGGCGACATATCCAACCATGTGAAAAACCTGTTGCTTGAATACTTACTCCCCACCAGCCAACAGGCGATTGAAGCGTACCTTGGCACGGTGACAGGAAAAACGACGGCTGTTTCTGTATTTGGTATTATCGGTCTGCTGTTTACCGCCACGGCCCTACTCAATACAGTTGAGGAAGCCTTTAACAGTGTATGGCGGATTACCCGTGCCCGTTCCATCATCGCAAAATTTATCACTTTCTGGTCCACGCTTACACTCGCACCTATACTGATTGGTGCATCACTGACCATCACCTCCTACTTTACCGCCCTACCCATCTTAAAACATGTTGCAGAAGGGGCTGGATACATCGGTCAACTGCCTTTTATTCTACCTTGGGTCATGTCCTCGCTAGCCCTCACAACACTGTACACTGTCTTGCCAAATACCACCGTACCCTTACGTTATGCGCTGGTTGGAGGCATCGTAGGCGGTGCGCTATTCGAATGGACAAAAATTGGCTTTGCCTTTTATATCACTGAAGTAGCTAACTACGAAAAGCTCTATGGCGCTCTCTCTACACTACCTATTTTTCTCATCTGGCTCTACCTGATTTGGATTGTCATCTTGCTTGGCTCCGAGATCACTTTCTGTCTACAGCATCCGGAACAGTCACATCGCCTGCGTAATCGATTTATTCAACCGGGGCTGCGTCAATTTTATTCACATCTTATTCTACTACGTGCCGCGCAAGCACTGGAAAATGGCACCACCCTATCCATCCATGAACTCTTGGATGAAACAGAGCTACCGGAAAATGTACTACAAGAGTGGCTTGATCGACTCGCTGAACTGGCGCTACTACGACGCATAGAAATCGCCGATAAACGGGCATGGATTTTAGCGCAGGATGCTGAACAATTAAATCTCCTGACTATCTTCGAACGTCTCAATGATACGCCCATACAGGTTCCCGAAACATGGCAACAGAGTGCCTTAGGAAATACCTTAAACGATCACTACACCCTCATGCAACAGCAGCAGTCGGGTATATTACAACAGATAACCCTCCGACAATTAATGCTATGCAGTGAAGAAAGGGAAGACGCTAATAAGCTAAAGTGACAGGATAGGCGCATGAAAAATGCACGCCTTATTATTGCCGACTCCGAACACAATGCTGACATGCTCTATGCCAGCGCTCTTTTTGTACCCGATGCATTTATTGCTATTGAATTAAATGGCCAGTGGCATGGTCTATTTTCGCCGCTTGAGGTTGATCGCGCAGCCAAAGCTTCCCGCCTTACAGCCGCACATCTGGATACGCCTTGGCGTAAAGCTGCCGAACTTCAAGGTTGGCATGGCCTCGCAGGTTGCGCCGCAGCCTTTCTCACATCCCATCACATCCAAACCATCACCGTACCTCCTTCTTTTCCGCTACACTATGCTGACCAACTGCGTAGCTGGGGCTTTGACCTACATGCATCTATCGATGCCTTTTTCCCCCAACGCGCGATTAAAACAGCCTTGGAAATCAAGCAATTAAGCCTAGCAGAGAAACTAACTCGACAATCTATGCAACAAGGTGAGCACTACTTGGCTCGTTGCAGCATTGGCAATGATGCCATTTTACGCGACCCTGACAGTGGCAAAAAAGTAAAATCCGATGATGTACGCCGAGCCATTGAAACATTTCTCATTGGCAAAGGCGCCATGCCCGCTCACACCATTGTTGCCTGCGGACGTGAGTCATCAGACCCGCACAACACAGGCCATGGCTATATACGCGCCAACGCATTGATTATTATTGATATTTTCCCGCGACTACTGAGCAGCGGTTATTGGGGTGATATGACACGTACCTACGTCAAGGGCAAAGCAACGGATGAACAAAAGAAAATCTACAATTGCGTCCGTGAAGGCCAGGATATTGGCCTGTCTATGATCACAGCAGGCGTCGATAGCGCCTCTATTCATACCGCCATCAGTAAGCACTTTGATGCACAGGGATTTAAAACAGGCACCGTGCGCGGTAAACAATGTGGCTTCTTTCACGGAACTGGCCACGGCGTTGGCTTGGATATCCATGAATCACCGCGTGTCTCTACACGAGGCGACACCCTTCAAAGTGGCCAAGTTGTCACCTGTGAACCGGGCCTCTACTACCCACATATCGGTGGTGTCCGCTTAGAAGATATGGTCGTCGTACGAGATAACGGCTGCGATAATTTAACGCGCTACAAGCGCCATCTGGAAATAGCCTAAAAAAAGCAGTTGAAACAACGCAACGATTCACCCCCCTCACCGCAGAGTAAGGTATCCATGCTCCTACGCGGGAACACATACGCTTGAATTGTCTTTTCTCGTCATGCCCGTGAAGACGGGAATCCATTGGCTTCTCATTCCCATGCTCCTGCGTGGAGACACATATCACACTCTGTAATGGTGGATTTCCGATCAACTCGGGAATGACAGACAATCCATATTTGAATCACTAAATTAATGGATTCCCGCCCCATTCTCAGACACTTCCTAAACTTAGGGCCTCGGAAATAATAAAGTATCCAGGTTATGCGGAGGATA
>JAUZRH010000263.1 GCA_030950555.1 Mariprofundus sp.
GTTCGTATTCAAGGCGCACTGTTTGACGCATAAGTAAACCCTGAATGGGCGCGATTAGTGCTTCAAGTATGGATTGTCCGTCATCCCCGACCGGATCAGGAATCCATCGGGTGAAAGATCTAAGGGCCGCGGAAAAAATACATCATCCAATTCTGGGCATCCTTCAGCAACCATAAAAAATAGTTAACGCTTTACGTTACCTCGCAACTGAAAGATATATCTTCATCTTCCGTAAGCCAGATGAATCATGGGCGTTTTTTATTGATCCCCTCTCCCTCCGGGAGAGGGCTTGGGTGAGGGGATCGACTATTTGGCGAAGCCTTTTCCGCCTTAAGAAAAGCCTTCATGTGTAAACCGGAAAATGAAGGATGCCCACGTGCTGGTCTATAAGCCCGCCTTCGGCGTTGCTAAATCAGTGACTACTAAAGGCAGTAGGCTATCGCGCCCATTCAGGGCTTGCTTATGCGCCTGCTTTGGCGTCTTGAATCCGAACTTATATCCTCCGCATAACCTGGATACTTTATTATTTCCGAGGCCCTAAGCAAAGAGCAACGGTTTGTTTGGCTAATCCTATCGCGTAGCGGGAACGCCGCTCCTTGCTTCCCGAAGGTTGAATCGGGAATCCATATCAAACAAAGCGCTCTACTTGGTTGGAGAAAATACGGCCAGGTCTTTTATTGTTACATCTTGGGGCAACGCACGCGGTTCTATTGTTTTTAATAGGTAAACTGTCCCCGTATTGTGTAGTCGATGCGTGGGAATGAGAGATACTTCCACCCGGTGCTTTGCATCCTGTTTCCAGGATTCACTCATCTCTGTTTTTTACTGCTCAAGCATACTCAAAATGCGTTCATGACTTACATCCATCATTTTAACCAGTCCATTTAATACACGCATAAACAGGCGTTTGGTCAATAGGGCATCTTCTAAGGGTAATTCTACACAGGCTCGGATTTCTCCATCAGCCGGGTCATACTCCCACTGCAACATTTTGGTCTCATTTTGTATAATCAATAATAATTCAAAGACCTTTTCATTCGATAAGCCTGGTAAAAAGGTATACCGCTGTGGTTCATAAAAGTGGATAAATTCACCATCCTCATCCAGCTTTATTGATACGACCTCGGGCTTATCATCCATTTCGGATTTGGAAAAAAAGAGCACAAGCCCCTCATCACTATCCCGTCGATCATCAAACGACAAGCCATCTTCTTTTAAGTAACCAATAATCTCTTCATATGTTGTCGCCATGTTGCATTCCTCTGCCTATGCCAATGATTATCCATCATGAGATTTTGTAAATACCTTCGGATATAGTGATTCAAGTATGGATTGTCCGTCATTCTCGTCTTCACGGGAGTGACGAGTATGACACTTCAAGCTTGAATGACCATATTACATAAGCTGCCAGTAGCGTTTGCCACAAAATAGATGCGCTCGCCAGCGGGAGGTCAGGCCCTCGGGGCTTTCTGCCGCACCGGTAAATAGATAGCCATGAGGCCTCATGCAATGGGCCAATCGATCGATCACCTTCTTGCGCTCTTCTGGAGCGAAATAGATTAACACATTGCGACAAAATACCACATCAAAAGGGCCGTGAGCGGACATGCTCCGCGCCAATGCATCGGTAATCAAATTACAGTGTGCAAATTTCACCATCGATTTCAATATTGGATCGATATGATAGCGGCGTCCCTGTCTCGAAAAATATCGGGACAAGTGCTTCTCGGGTAATCCGCGCCGCACTTCCATTTCAGTAAAAATACCCGCCCTAGCATACGATAGTGCCGCCTGAGAGAGGTCTGTGGCAAGCAATTTAAGCATCTCCGGTTTCACACCAGCCTCGCGTATCAGCATCGCAAGTGAATAAGCCTCCTGCCCGGTTGCACAAGCGGCCGACCAGACATGAATGGGTCTTTTTCCATGCTCTTTCACCAGCGCTGGCCACACCACCTCACGCATAGCAGTAAAAGGATATTGATCACGAAAGAACATCGTTTCATTGGTACTCATCGCATCCAACACATCAAATGCTAGGGCGCTACTTTCATCACGATGACATGCTTCAACAATGGAACCAATATCCTTTAGCGCATGCTTGCGCAATAGCGGAGCTAAGCGTGATTTAATCAGATATGCTTTGTCTGGCGTCAATAACAGACCCATGCGGCGTAATAGAAAGTCGCACATCATGCGATATTCACTTTCTTTCATAGCGTATCCTGCTCAACCAGGACAGCTCGACCGGATGAAAATAGTGACAAGGTCGTCGGTACTTCCTCTATAGGGAGTAGAAAATGAGCCGCCCCTGCTTTGAATGTGGACCCCGGCATGCCCCAAACGGTACTCGTGACGCGATCCTGCACGATCACCACACCACCCGCATCCGCAATTGCCTTAGCACCTGCGGCACCATCCTGACCCATGCCGGTCAGCACCACGGCCACACTACGCACCCTTGGCGCCAGCTTCTCGAGCGAGAAAAACATCGGGTCAACCGCCGGTTTACACTGATGCACTTTCGCTCCATCCACCAGATCAACCTGTAATGCAGCAGCAGTGCCTTTTATGTGCATATGAAGCTCGCCGGGAGCCAAATAAACATGGCCTGGCTGCAACGCCATCCCCTGCTCTGCCACATGAAAATTTAGTAGCGACTCCCTATCCAGACGTGATGCCAAAGATTGCACAAAAGATTTTGGCATATGCTGTGTAATGACAATCGGTACATCTATCGCTTCAGGCAAACCTTTAAATAGGCATGAGAGTGCCTGAGGTCCGCCTGTACTCGATCCAATGGCAATGATATCGGTGTGAAAATTTTCGCGCGCACTCATTTGGCGCAGCGCTGCATCAGCATGTGGGGCTGAGATCACTTGCTTAGCAGGCTTAACTGAGGAGATCCTCGATTTGGCTAGTGCAGGCAGATCGCCTACAGCTCCTTTTACCATTAGCGTTTTCACGCACGTTTGTAGTTTCTCAGAAAAAGCCTGATGGGCCGAGGCGTCCGGCTTTAACAGCACTTCATAAGCACCCAACGCCAGAGCCTCTAGCACGCAATCTGCATTTTCTTTCCGATCTGTCGAAATAATCAACACCATGACAGTCCGAGGCAGTGTTCTTATCAAGCGCAATACGGCAGCACCATCCAATTGAGCATCTTCCATATCCAGGGTAATTAAATCCGGTTGCAAGGCTTGAATTTGACGCAGCGCCCCCTCGCCATCCCCTGCCGCACCGATCACTTCAACACCATCAATCTTTTTCAGCGATGTACGAAGGAGCGTACGGAATACAATCGAAGCATCAATAATCAATACGCGTAATGATTTAGCCAAAACAAACCTCTCATTCGTCCAGCTTGAAGTATGCTGGCTTATTTTTTCCCAGGGTGCGGTGGACAAGCCATACTTAATTATTTGTTTCCGCGGCCCTTACCACGGCTTCTTTTAACACACACTCATGTGCGTCACTAACTATGATGCCATGGCTACCGTCAAGGCGATAAAACTATCCACATTCATCAAAACCAACACATGTCCATCGCGCTTGAGCACCCCATCACTGACATCCTGCCATACTTTGGGCAGTGATTTGGGTGTTTTCTCATAATCCTGAGCCACCAGCTTAATCACTTCGCCAACTTCATCAATCATCAAGCCAAAGGCTTCGCCGCTATCGGTTTCTACAATCGCCACCCGATAATGCGGGTCTTCACTGGCAGGCAGCCCCACAGCCAAGCGAATATTCAACTGCGAAATCACCCGCCCACGCAAATTAATCAAACCCGTCACCAACGTATCGGCCAGTGGAATAGAGGTACACGGCATCGGTGAAACCACCTCTTGCACCTGACTGACTGATATACCCAGCCATTGATCTCCCACCCGGCAGGTCAACAACTCACTACATACACCATGGATTTGGGCCAGCTCATTTGGATTCGCCGGACGCAAGCTTTTTTCTTTCATCACTCCCCCCTGTTGCCAATACAAAGATAAACAGACACCATCATTCAGCCTCACCAGGGGTGATCTGCGATGTTTCTGCTTCCGCCTCTTCTTTACTATTTAAGGCTAATAATATCTGTTGTAAATGTTCCACCAACGAATGGCGGTCAAACTTTAAGACAATATCATTAAAATAGCCCTGTCGCACTTCATCATCCTCGGCCGGCGGCGTGGCTGTCAAAGCAATCAGTGGAATACCTTTTAAATGGGGTTGCTGATGAATCCAACGCGCCAAGCCATAACCATCTAGTTTCGGCATTTCTATATCTGTTAGAATAATATCAGGCAGCAGTGTTTCAAGTGTTTCGCACGCTTGCTCGCCGTCGATCGCCGTCCACACTTCAAAAGCCATCGACTCTAGTACCGGGATCACCAGATTGCGGAAAAACAGGGTATCTTCGACAAATAGAATACGCTTACGGCGGCTTGTTTTATCCTTGGCCACCGTATTAAACCAGTCCGGTACAGCTTTGGTAATCACATCAAACACATCAACCACTTCAGCTACTTTGCCTTCAATAATGGCTGTCCCTAAAAAATAATCATCCTGTACAGGTTTCTTAATATCCAAAGGCACTTCCAAAATACCCTCAATATCATTCACCTGCAAACACATACGATGATTACCATCGGATAAAATAATACCATACACTTGCTCAGGCGTGTCGGCCGCTCGGCCAATCATCTCACCCCAGCGTAGCACCGGAATCACCTCATTATCACGATACTGCAACACCTCACAACTACCGGACAACTCAATGCGAGCGGCGGCAAACTTCTCCAAGCGCTCCACCAGCGCCATGGGAATAGCATAGCGGCACTCGGCATGCACAAATAGAAGCACATGCTGCATATTTTCACTCTGATGCACCTCTTTATCACGATCAGAAGCAACCGCCAAATCAACCTCATCGGTCTGTTGCATGGCCTTGGCAAGACCATTACAATCCAAAATCGGAATCACCGCGCCATCACCTAAAATACTACAGCCACCATACTGATTCAAGGCTTGAAAATGGACACCCAGTGGCTTCGCAACAATCTCTTCGGCACCCAGAATAGAATCAACCAGCAGGCCAATCGTTCGATCGCCCGCATCAATCACAATAATAGAACCGGCGAGACGCGTTTCTCCATCCAGGCGCAATGTGCTTGCCAGCTCCAACACTGGCAACAGTCGGCCACGCAGACGGAAAAAAGGAGCGCCGCCAATCATACGCCACTCATCGGATGATCCAGGCGCGCTGATAAGTTCACGAATACTGGTTTGAGGCACCGCAAAGCGGCGCTCGCGGCACGTCACGATCATGGCTGTGATGATAGCCAGCGTTAGGGGCATGCGGATGCGCAGCGTGGTGCCTGCGCCCAGCTTGCTACTAATATCCACACTGCCGCCCACTTTCTCAATTTCCGTGCGCACCACATCCATACCGACGCCACGGCCGGAAAAGTTACTCACCTTCTCGGCCGTCGAAAGGCCCGCATGAAAAATCAACTGCAAGGCTACGTGATCACTCATCTGAGCGGCTTCCGCTTCACTAATCACACCCATTTTCAGTGCTTTATTTTTCACAACTGCCGCTGGTATACCCGCTCCATCATCCTCAATGGCGATCACCACATGACCCGACTCTTGGGCGGCGGTTAACTTTAGGATGCCCGTTTCCGGCTTCCCATTTTCGCGCCGCCGCGCAGGCAGTTCAATACCATGATCACAACTATTCCGTAAAATATGTGTTAAAGGGTCTTTGATCGCATTGAGAATGGTTCGATCCAGCTCGGTATCTTCACCCACCATCTCAACATGGATTTTTTTATCCAACTGCTTGCACATATCCCGCACCACACGCGGCACCGTTCCCCAAATGGTTTTGATCGGTTGCATACGGGTGCGTAGCAGCTGTGATTGCAAGCGCTCTGTCACCTGATCTATTTCACGACCCACGCGCGTAAACTCCGTCGCCCCACCATCAGAGATCATCTGTAGTAGGCGATTACGCGTCAACACTAACTCGCCGACTTGATTCATCAGTGAATCCAGCAAGCCCACGTCCACACGAATAGAGCCACCACTGCTTGGGTGTGGATGCGGTGCTGCTGAACCCTTTGCTACGGCTTGCTTCGGTTCTTTCACCACTAGCTGCTTGTCTGCCTTGGCCGGCGCTTTTTCCTCAACCACCTCACGCACAGCCACCACATCACTGGCCACCACGGTAACCTCAGGCGCTTGCTCAGGCGCAGGCGCTGGGGCACGCGACATTTCAGCCTTGGCGACCCCTAATATTTTCAAAGCCACCGCTGCTCCCACGCTGTCGCGCAGCAAGGCAAAACCAACCGCCACCACCTCAGCCGGTGTACACCACCCTTTTTCTTGCAAAGCGGCATAAACACTCGGCTCATAATCCAGCAGCCACTGCTCAGGTCCGACGACAACATCCTCATCCACAGGGCCGCCATCAGCCGGCCCCGCCTTGCCACCACTCGCGTCACCGTCTACCAGCCGCTCGGCCTCTTTTAAGCGTTCGATTAACGCACTATGATCCAAGTCTGGTTCAACTCTATCAGTCTCAATACCAACCAACAGCTCGTTAATCGCATCGGCACAATCTAGCAGTAGTGATACAATATCAGCATTGACTTCATACTTCAGTGAACGAATCTTGCCGAGCAGATTTTCACCAGCATGCGCTACTTTTTCCAAATGCTTTAGGCCAATAAAGCCACAGCTACCCTTCACCGTATGAATCACCCGAAAAAGAGCATTCACCAAATCCTCATCTTGCGGATTGGCTTCTAGTTCCATTAACTGCTCTTCAATCGATTCCATATTTTCACTGCATTCAACCAGAAACGGAACCAGCAACTCTTCATCCATCTAACAACTCCTCTCCCCAAGCTTCAATCACGCACAAATACTATCCAATCAAAAAAGCATACTTCCAACCACTTCAATCAAGGCATCCGGCTCAAACGGCTTCACCAACCAAGCAGACACACCCGATCCATGGCCAATAGCTTTTTTATCCTCACCTGATTCGGTGGTTAACATCACAATCGGTGTATCGGCATAGGCGGGGATTTTCCGCATCTCTTGAATCATACTCAAGCCGTCCAAATTTGGCATATTCAGATCAGTCAAGATCAGGTCATAAGGGGCATCGGCTGTGGCAATCGCCATATCCAAGCCAATCTGTCCATCCTTGGCCTCTTCCACCACAAAATCAACACTGGCCAGTGTTCTTTTCACCGTGATGCGAACCATCATTGAATCTTCTACAATTAATATTCTTGGTGCGCCGCTCATAGTTCCCCCTTCAATATATCTCTCTCTTCTTCCATCACATAACGTTTTTCAACGCTCTCTTTCCAAGCCACAGATGCAGGTGCTTGTGGCACCGCTGTACCCCAATCCTGCAAACAACTGCGCACATTATGTAAGCGCTGCATCACCCGGTCGACATTCTGCAAATCTGTCAACGCCTGCATAATTAAGCCTTCAATCTCTTCGCCAACGCCCATATCGAGAATTTCGCTTAGCTTGACCAAGCCCCCTTCCGAACTCGATTCCAACAGTTCCAGCGACCCTTCCACCTGTTTTTCTAGCACTTTTAATAAGCGCTTATCGGCCACCTTTGGCCATACTGATTCATCCATCACTTCCCCCTCCAGCACTTCTGATGCGATTACCTCTACACGAGCTATTTCATGCTCTTCATGCGCGCCAATACACGTCCGAAGCTCATGCGCACGATCAGCTTCGGCCTTTGACGGCTCCTGCTTGCTGTTTGCAATATGCACGGCCGGCACTGTCGCTTCTAAAAGCGTCGTTTCTGGCACCGTCGTTGCCGCCACTGTCACTTCTGATAGCGTCGCTTCTGACACTGTCACTTCTGACAGCGTCACTTCTGGCACTGTCACTTCTGGCACCTTCGTTTCTGGCACTGTCGCTTCTGACACCGTCGTTTTCGCCACTGTCGCTTCTGACAGCGTCGTTTCTGGCACTGTCACTTCTGACAGCGTCGTTTCTGGCACCACAGCTTCTAGCGCCGCCTCAACAGGTAGCGCCATGTCAGTCTGAGTGTGCGTGGATAGTGCGATGACAGGCAGTACATGCACATCACTTAATGCCTCTTTTAGCGTCTGCCGCTCCTCTTCCATCACATAACGGTTGATCAAGCTATCCTGCCACAAGCGTGCTGTTGGCGTGGCCGGCGTGGCGCTGCCCCAATCCTGCAAACACGATTGCACATTCGTCATGCGCTGGCTTACGCGATCGAAATTTTGCAAGCTCATTAAGGCTTCCATAATCAGTGTTTCCACCTCTGAGGAGACACCCATCTCGAGAATAGAGCTAAGCGTCATCAGCCCCTTTTCCGAAGATGCTTGTAGTAGCGTCAGCGAGCCTTCCACCTGCTTCTCAAGCACTTTCAACAGCGAACCATCAGCCTCTTGCGGCCACACAGATACAGCCATCACTTCACCCTCAAGGGGTGCTGACAGAGCTGACTGCTGCGCTGCCGGTTGCCGCGTTTCAGCCACCGCCGGGTGCTTTGTTTGCACAAGCGCAGTTTTTTCTAGCTGTTTTTTATCTTTGACTGGGGCGCGCGATTTGTCAGCCTTTGCAGGCTGTGCTTGCGCACTTATTTTACTACTATTGCTGTTTGTGACCGCCTCTTGCTGCTGTCCAGAGTCCACCTTGTTCAACGGGGCACCTTTTTTAAATAAGGATGTCTCTTTCTCATCAATATTGTCTTTTTCACTGACTGCCGGCACAAACACATTACCCACCGTTGGGGCGGCAGCTTTCGCTTGTTTAAGTACGCCACGGCGACAATACAGCAATTCAACACTCTCACACACGTCATCCATCTCCACCGGCATAGCGCCACCAAGGAGATGCATGCCTGATGAATAAGCATTGTTTTGCTCTGGAAACACCCCATCAAGCAGATCATACATACAGATCCCCTGTTGCGGTGACGGTGCGGTTAAATAGCCCACCAGCAACCAACCACGATGCAGTGATTGCCGATAAATGTCAGCCCACGCTGGTAGCGTCGCTTCAATAATCATACGCTCGGTTGCCACACTTTCAATCAATACCCGATCGCTGAGCATCTCATCAACAAAGCGGAATACATGATCATCGAGCAGCGACATATCGCTAGCCAAGGCTCTATCCGCCTCATTAAGCATGCGCCTTGCTACAAACAAATCGTGAAAGGCATCGGGTGAACCAACATGTGTTTCGAGCTGCTCATATTGATACGATGCCGTCACCAGAGCCGCTATATTTTCGCCCTGTCGCGGCAGCACCATCAACTTAGGCGGCGTCCACCAACGCGCCTTCTGCTTGCGCGCACTGAGCATCAGCGATACCTCATGATACCACAGCTCAAGGACCGAATCTTCGCTCCCTCCGACCACCTCTTCAGGATAAAACATCATCACTTTACAACCACGCAACTGCTCAACCAAAGGCGCCGTATCCAAACCATCCCATGCATGTACGGATGCATTCATATTGCAACCATGCTCGCTAGCCTGTGAGGCTATTTTTTGTAGCATCAGATGGGTGCGGGTCAATTGATTCGCATCAGCGGTGCTAAAGACATGGATCATCAGCTTATGGTGATTGAGTATCATTTCTGAAATCATTGCCGGCAAGCCTTCATGCCAGCCTAAAAAGATCATATGCAGGTCCCATGTTTCAGGCCAGCTAAAAGCACGCAGGACATGCCCTTCCGCCACGCTATGCTGATGAACCTTCTGCATGGTCGATGCCCATAGGGCCGGATTCCGACCAATGCCAATGACATGCGAAAAAGAGTGCTGCTGTTCAATGCTTAACAGGTCGCTAAACAGCACCGGCATAGCGTTTTCATCCACCGCCGCCATCAGGTTAATGCCGGCATCAAAGCATGCACACAGCCACGCTTCTAGATCAAGCGTTCGCCCATCAAAGCGCACCATGACATGCCCACTATCAATAATAAGCTGCATCTCCCAAGCACAGGCAAACAAGCCCACCTCACCTTCTACCACATCAAGCAGGCGAATACCCAATGCAGGCATGTGAGCACAGTGATGCATCTGATAAAGCATCCGTGCAGCAACGGCCGCAGAATCCAAAGCCGTCACCGACAGTGAATCCTGATACATTTGCGCCACATTTAGTGGTAATGCAGCATCCGCCACCACAAGCGTTGATGACAAATTATGCTGGCTTAAATCACGATGCAGATGATGCATATCCACCACCTCTTGCTGGCTGATCAGCTCATCGCCTCGGTGAAAAATGTACAGCTGCCGCACACCTGAAAGCTGAAAGCGCGTGATCATTTCACGCTCACCTGGCTCCGCCTGACGCACCGTCAACCAACGCCCCACGCTGCGAGCGGGTAGTAGCGGCTCCCCAAAAAACAGCCATACCGAGGAAATCGAGCGCCGCGAACGCGCGCACAGACGGCCAAACTGCCGTAAAATAGGCAGTGACTGCTCATTGCCCCCGGCAAAGAGCAGCTGCTCACGCGCCGATAGGGAGCTATTGCTCAGCTCAATTAATAACAGATTCATCACATTCGCACCCAAACCGACAATCAGGGCAAACAGGAACACGCCGGACAGCACCAATACAATTGTTAAGCCCACCAGCCAAGGTGAAAAAGCCTCTGGCGGTGCCGTGCCTGGATCCATCAGCAAGCGAAATACAAACAGTATAATCTGGAAAGGTGCTTTATCCCCCCCATCTGTCGCACTATCATCATTAATATCCATCGCGGGATAGAGATAAATCACGGCCATCGAACCCAATAGCACCATCACCGCCAACATAGCCACCAACATACTCGATTCACTACGAACCGCCGGCATCGACAGTACCTTTTTCACCGAACCGGCCAGGTTTATCACCGGATTAAGCATTACAAAAAAGCGCAATAGTCGCAGTAACACCCAAAAAGGTGACAGCCATGGAATCAAACCCAGCAACGCCAGCGAAGCAAAAATATCCACGCCTGCAAAAGCCAACTCAGCCTTGCGCCGGGGTCTCTTTGCCAACACCTTGTTGCAGGCCACGATACGCACGGCCACTTCTAATAATAGCAACACACCAATATATAAAGCAATACTCGGCAGCGCTAAAGCCAGTCCTCCAAGCACCAAAATAGCCAAGGCAAACGGCAGTGAATAGATCAGCGTATCATGGGTGAGAAAATGGAAGATGCGCAACATCCTGAGCAGGTAAAAACCACGCAGCAAACGCGCAAAACGAAAATAAAAGCCATATTGCAACACCGGCAAGGGCAAAATCATCAATGACAGCAGACTCAACGTAGCAGCACCATCGAGCATTAAATAGGCGATCTCCGTGCGACTGCGCCAACCATTCTCTTTTTGCAACCAGAGGCGCAAGCCCCACTCACCCAGAAAAAAAAGTGTCAATGGCAATAGGATAAGCAGCGGTGGCTCAAGCGCACAGAGAACAAGTGCCGCTAATACCAACAGTGCATAACGAGGATGCGAGAAGCAACGCTCACCGAGCAGCAACCAAGCGCGCCGATTGCGCCCTGAGTTTACAAAGGCGATCCATTTAGCGACTTCAGCCGACTTTGGCTCTGTGCTCTGTGGGGCCTCTGCGACCCTCGCTATTGCCGCCTCGGCTGGTTCTTTTTTAACGGCGGCAACCTGCGCCTTGCCAGTATCACTCATGATTGAGACCGCACTCGTTGTGCTAGCTGGCGCACCTGCCACGTACAGCCCAAGCCCGCCCTTATGACTGGGAGTGATTGTTTCTGCATGCTTCCGGTGCGCCTTAGAAGACTGTTGACAACCTGAATAGACCGGGCCGTCAGCAGCCCGGACGCCTTGCGCCTGGGCATCGGTTATCGGCGGCGCAATGAGACCAAAAAATCATTTACCCGCCGCGTTAAATCGCCACCTTTATCCATCAGCCCCACGGAGATCGTATGCACATTATCAGCCGCTTGACCTGTCTCAACAGCCGATTCGGTGACACCTTCAATTTCAGCGCTAGCGCGATTGGTTGCATCCGAAGCAAACTGGACATTACGAGCAATCTCCTTGGTCGCATCACTCTGCTCTTCCGTAGCCGCCGCAATCGATTGGTTGATCTCATTCATACGGGCAATAATCGCTGCAATATTACCAATCGCTTTGCCCGCACCCTGGCTTTGATTTTGAATATCCGATATCTGTTTGGAAATCTGCTCTGTTGCACGCGCCGTCTGATTGGCCAGCTCTTTCACTTCACCTGCCACCACAGCAAAACCGCGCCCCGCATCACCAGCACGCGCCGCCTCAATACTGGCATTAAGCGCCAGCAGGTTGGTCTGCTCGGCAATGTCGGTAATAACACGCACCACCTGTCCCACCTGCTCCGAGGCCGAGGAGAGACTCCCCACCGTGGTGTTGGTGTGTTCAGCTTCTGTGACAGCTTCTTCAGAAATGGTCACCGCTTCTCGCACCTGGCGGGCTATCTCAGCAATCGAGGCTGATAGCTCTTCCGAAGCAGAAGCCACCGTAACGACATTCTGATTGGCATCATGCGCACTCTCCGACACCGTTTCAGCCTGTGTGGAGGATTGCTCAGCCATGGCTGAAAGACTCTGAGAAGCCTTTTGAATATCTTCACCATATTCGAGGATTTCTGCAACCACAACGCCGACATTTGCCTCAAAATCATTCGCCAGCTCTGCACGATCGGTTACATCACTCCATGAAACCATTACCGAAGCCCATTCATTATTGGCGTCGTAAATAGGATAAGCATCAAATTCAATTTGACGATCGCCGATAGGGAAGGCTGCATGATGAGGGAGATTCTGATCCGTATTTAACAAACTGCGCTGATACGATGGGTCTTTATGAAACAAATCGACATGCTGGCCAACAATTTCATCAGCACGGCAAGGCAACCACTTTTCCATGGTTCGAAAGAGCTTGACCGCGGCGGGGTTCATATAGCTGATCGTCAGCGTTCTTGCATCCCCCAGCATGGTTGCTTGTGGCGATGCCTCCACCACATTTTTCAGCGTAAAGGCATCACCAACCGTGACCTGTAGCTTGCCATAGGAGTGCTGCATCGAAGTCAGTACGCCCGGCACACGGATATCTAGCTCAACGGAAGTATCGCCATCATCAAGCGCATCAAGCGCATGCGATAGTTGTTGCAGCGGCACAACAATCGATCGTGCAATGCGCCAGATAAACAGCAATATCAGCAGCAGCATGGTCATAGAGGCGCCCCAAAAGAAGTAGACCTGTTGATCCCGAACCTTATTTTCCTCCGCTGACAAGCCATCAATATAAGCACTTAATAAACTATCAAGCGCCTCAAAGTCGGGTATTAAAGCGCTGTTAAATAACGCCGTTGCTTGCTCAACCAGCTTTATGGTCTCCATTTTCACCATTGCCAGCTGCTTCAAATCGCCTTGATAATCCGACAGCAGCGAGCTCATGCTGGCTTTATCTTGGCTCGAAAGCAGCTCTGCTTGCATGATAAGGGCGCTAAGGTGATCCGCTTCACGCGCATGTTTCTGCAAATATTTTTCCGTACCACGCAGTAAAAAATCTTTTTCATGACGGCGCAACATCAACACCGAAATCATCATCTCATCACTGTTCACCGCTCTAAACTTTCTCTCTAACGCATGCACCGCGTTACGCAGCTCACCACGCAAGCCCTCTTTCTCTGTCAGCCCTACTTTTACATTATTCGCCGCAATCTGACGCAGCTCTTGATTCCATTGATCGTGTACAGGCTTTAATTTAAGTAACAGAGCATGGGTCTTTTCATCCACAACGTTTTTAAGCAAGCTGTTGATGGCCTCGTCATTTTCACCATTGATCTTCTCATACCTAGCATCGAGGCTCTTGCCTGCAAATAGCTCTGTGGCCAATACCTGCTGTGCATAAGCGCCACCCCCCAAGCCATCCAAGGTCTCCATCAACGCGGAGCCTGCTGATATTTTCACATCTACGCTCGACAGATCATTCATCGTTCGGTTATGAATCAAGCCAACGATAAGCACCGACACAACAGTTAACGCTGCAATCGTAAACATACGCTGAACAACAGTGAAATTCTCGTACCATTTTAATCCTTGATGCATCGCTATCTCCTTGACAATCTCGCCCACATTTGAAATCGGCCAACATGATAGCGCCATAAAACAGCTCTTGCACCTTTTTTAAAACGTCCATTTTGAATACCACTTTCACATCTATATCAGTCTCAGCTCATCCATTGACTTCATACAGGCAATTCACATAATGACCATAATTTATCCTATTCCATGGTCAACATGCTGGATCACGATTACAAAAGCAGTATAGAACAGCTAATGTGTCGAACATCCATTCGACCTACCATGTTCAACAACGCGAGGGGCGTGACAATGAGAAAGAATCTTCCTATCACTCAAAAAGAGCACAAGATACAGCAGGGAGATATTTTAGTCTCGCGTACCGACCTTAAAGGCCATATCACCTATGCCAATCAAGCCTTTTGTGCCTTGGCACAGTTCACTTTTGCCGAACTCAAAGGACAAGCCCATAATCTTGTACGCCATCCCGATATGCCCTCAGCAGCATTTCAAGATTTATGGGACACGATCGAGCAAGGCAAGCCGTGGACTGGTGTCGTTAAAAACCGCTGTAAGAATGGCGACTACTACTGGGTCCTGGCGACGGTATCACCCGAATATGATCACAAAGGGAACATCAGCGGTTACCTCTCTGTGCGCACCACACCCACACACACTCAGATCAGCCAGGCCAGCAATCTCTATAGCCGGATCAATGCCGGCCATGCAAAACTACCATCCGCACTTTCGGCCCCTTGGTATAAAAAAATATCCCTCAGAGCCACCATGCTAAGCACCTGCATCCTATCAATAACTACTATCCTCGGCCTTAGCATTCTGCTAGCCCAACACCTCCCCCAGCCAATCACCGCCGCCACCGATCCTCTGATGCTAACCGTAGCCACGACGGGACTACTGTCACTGTTGCTGTTCATATTCATGATGCATAAAACATTTACCCCACTAAAGGATGCCGTTGATCATATACAACGCATGGTCGAAGGCCAATATGGCAACATGCCAAAAAAATTCGCCCATGACGAACTAGGCGACATTGCTGATGACATGAAAACCCTCCAGTCGATGATGCAATTTGAAATTTTTGAAGGTAAAGCAATTGTCCTAGCCCAAACGCAACAGCAGCAACAAACCGAAAAAGAGAAGACTGCAACACAAACTGCGCTGGCCAACAATTTTGAAACAAACGTAGGCTCACTTGTCAAAGCTTTAGCCGATGAAACCCAACAGGTACAACGCGAGTCCAACGAGATGGATGTCATTGCCAAAGCATTAATCACACAGAGTGAAAAGGCGCTCTCCAGCGTCAATATGGGCAGCAGCAACGTCAACAGCACCGCAGCGGCGATTGAAGAGATGTCCGTCAGCGTCGCCAATGTTGCCAACCAAATCACCGATAGCCTTCATATCTCTGAACAGGCAGTCACCCAAGCTGCCGCCGCCACCAACATGATGGAGAAACTTACCGATGTTTCCACAGAAGTAAGCTCTATTGTTAATACGATTAGTGAAATTGCCGAACAAACGAACCTACTAGCCCTGAATGCAAGCATTGAGGCCGCGCGTGCAGGCGATGCCGGCCGTGGCTTTGCCGTGGTCGCCGGTGAAGTCAAAGAATTAGCCAATCAAACAGCTCAGGCTACCGACAAAATTCGCACCCAAATTGACAGCATCCAGCATGAAAGTGGCCAAGCTAGCAGCGCTATTGCAACGATTGCCACCACTATCAACAACATCAACGACTACAGCACAGCCATTGCCACAGCGATGTCAGAACAAGCCAAAGCCAGCCATGAAATATCAACCGCCGCCCAAAAAGCAGACAGCAGTATTATTGATGCACGCTGCTCTGTTGAAGAACTCTCCGCCTCCGCTTCCGAGGTCGATAAAGGCTCGGATGAAATGATCGTCGTCTCCGACAACATGAAACAACGCACAGAAGACGTCCAACAAGGCATCCAACAGTTCGTCGAAAACCTCCGCCACGATAAAACCTAACCCCCTCCCTCCCCACGAAGAAGCAAGGAACGGCGTTCCCACTACGCGATAGACTTGGTTAAGTAGAGCGTTTCTTTGCCCGTCATTCCCGTGAAGACGGGAATCCACAATACGGGGACAGTTTACCTATTAAAAAAATAACCGTGTGTGTTACCCCAAGATGCAACAATAGAAGACCTGTCCGCATTCTCTCCAATCAAGTAGAGCGTTTCTTTGATATGGATTCCCGATTTAACCTTCGGCAATGACGGGCGGGTATGCTGTGTTGGTCAGGCACATATTTCCGTACAAGTGCTCTATTTGTTTGTACCTGTCCTTTGCGGTTGAAAGATACTGGGC
>JAUZRH010000264.1 GCA_030950555.1 Mariprofundus sp.
TTTTTTTAGCAAAACTCAAAACGTTTTCTCCTGTACTCAGGTAGCCCCGCCATGCGTGCTATTTATATCGTTCTAGGGCTTTTTCTATATCTTTATATATTTCATCATCAAACTGCTTACGATGAAAAACATACTGGCACTTGGCACCCTTATTATCCATACCAGTCAAACCGAAAGACTTACCTGCATGATCGGTAAAAAAACGAATATCTTTGACCAATGCTTTGACGGTTCCATTTTTCATAGTCAGACGAATACGCTCTCGATCAATATCCAAGGCAATTGGTGCTGTTGGATGAATCAAAAGGCGTCGCATCACCCGTCCTCCACCCACCATTAGAAAGAAAAAGCCCAGAAACATTAAACCATAACCCATCCAAGCATCATCGCCGCCGCCATACCAATATTTCAAGCCCCATAACAGCAAAAAACCAACCGTTGGCACATATAACAGCAGATCCCAGAGTACACCGGCTTTATCCGCTTGTAGTTCACATTGCACTTCATCCCAACGCTTCGCCATTACTGTACAGCCCCACTATCAACAGCTGTCAAATCTGCCAACAACGGGTCAATTTCCTGATAAAGCATACGCCCTGGATAGACCTGCTTGACCTTGCCCGTCGCATCAATCACGAAGGTCCATGGCTCGCCACGCACCTGAAAAGCATCATACGCTTCAGGGTTATAATATTGATCCATATGCAGAAACAGCACTTTATGTTCATACTTATTCATCATCTCTTTCATCAACTGCAACTGCTTATCACACTGCGTACAGTGACCTGGCGTAGCAAACTCCATAACCATGGGCTTATTCATCTTTAAGGCATCATCCAAGGAGAGCTGATACATACGCGGATCTGGATAACGATAACTGGTAATTTTAGACATATCACCACCCACATCGGCCAGTGTTTTAGTTTTTATCGAAGGCACCTGCTTTCCTTCCATAAATGCACCTGCACCACCAATATTGCCAAAATCCATATCACAACCGGCCAGTCCAACAGCCAGCAACACTATCCATACAAGGCGCTTTACCAATTTTTTCTCCAACCAGAACAAGTACGGAAAATATTATAAGCCCAGATACAGTTGGCCAGCAGCACAATCGAGCCAAAGATTCCCATGACAGCTAACCATGGACGCACCAACAACTCCACATCTGCTGGAGGCAGCGTTTGGCTAGCAACACCACCGACCACACCGGCCGTGGTGAAAAAGACCACCATACCAATCAAACCTAGGTTATGGGTCCAGAAGTGAACCTTCACCAACTTCAAGCTGTAAATCGGTCGTTTAACCAACCGCGGAACGACATAATAAACCGCTGCAAAAATCGCCATTTCCACCCAACCAAGCAGATTGATATGGGTATGAGCACGCACGATCAACTTTCCAAACATACGGTGATCTACAAAGTGGCGGAATTCATGAATACCGCCCATCAGCGCACCCCATGAAAAGCCAATGATACTATAAACGACACAGGCAAATATAAACCAAAGTGTATATTTGATATACTCCTCATCTTCCCAAGGCTCTCTCATGGCTTCTGTTCTCCTACTGCTTGTGGTTTTTTGTCACGAATATCCGGATATTTATCTTTCCAACTTTGTGGTGCCCATGTTTTCACCATGCTATCAATAAATGGCGACTCACCCTTGGGCGGCATTGGTGCTGAAGAGGAGCCCTGATCCGATATCAACTCCGATAGAAATACGGCAATGGCATGTAGATCCTCTTTTGGCATCAAAGCCACATGCGCTGCAGCACGCTCTCCAGCACGGTGATCAATCGTTTCAGCACCATAGTTTTTTTCCGGCTCTTGCAGGAAAGCATACATCCACGCCATGGTTCGGCGAGAACCTATGCCATCAAGATCAGCCGTCTGGCCCATATTGGTGCCATTACGCAGCGCCCTATGGCATGTTGTGCAACCTGTCACACGAAACAGGGCAGAACCTCTTTGTCCCTCGTCCGAAAAATTAGCGTGCGTTTTCTGCTCAAATATCGGTTTATCCGACTTGGCAATCACAAATTGCATAATAATAAAGGCTATCACCGCAAAGACGACAAAGACGCCCGCAACGGTAAATAGAATTTTTTCACCTGGTTTGAGTGGTTGTGAGTTATTTGACATAGTGGGGCATTATTCCGTCTGCCCTGCACATTGCAAGTGCTATGCCCTACTTGCCAAGCTGAACATCGCCCTTAGCATGCCCACGCTACGCGGAGGCACCATGAAAAAAATACTAATTCTACTAATGCTTTTACCTTTTCTATCAGGCTGTCTAAATCAAGCCAACCAAGGTAATGAGGCGAATAAACTGGTTAGCACCGCTCATGAAGCGATTCAAACGAACCACTGGGACAAGGTTATCCCTCTTTATGATCAAGCATTTCTAAAACTGCACCAACCTGCCGCTTGGAAAAAAGAGGTCACACTGCTTACCGCTCCGCTCGGAAAACTAACCAATATCAAACCTACTTTTGAACAACATGATCCACGTTTTGGCGGTGATTTCTACCTTTATGGTTTTATTCTACAATTTGAACATGGCAGCATCACTGAAACATTAACTATCTATAAAGCTGTCAACAAAGAACACATGACCATCTCCGGACATATTTTAAAAATCAAGAGGCACCCATGATTAAATACTCCCGGTTTAGTCTGACATCAATTCTGCTTATCCTACTCTCTCTGAGTGCTTGCATGGCAACAGACAACCCTGTGCCTGCCAACCAGCTCACCAATCTACAAGGAGTGTGGCAGCAGATTGACGGCACCGCGCGTGTCCAATTTTACGCAGATGAATCCGTTAAATTAAGCATGTCTGACGAAAACCCGCCTTTACGCCTCTTATCCACATTAGAAGTGATCAAAGATGAACAAATCGGCTTTGGCGTTGGCGACCGCTGGAATGGTCCCGTGCACACTATCCTGTCCAAAGATGGAAAGAACCTAGAGCTAATTTTCCCCGGCGACCCTGACCGCACACTAAACTTCCTCCCAGCCAACTCCGCCCAATAAGAGGATACTCAGTGCTTTAACGACACCCAATCAAGCATAGCATGGCGTTAGAAAAGGAATTTAATCAGCTTTTATTTTATTTTAATATTTATTGAAATATATAATGGGTTTACCCAACAACAAGGAAAAAATACGTAATGAAAAAAATCAGCCTACTATTACTTTGCGCAACACTTACTGCGACGCCTATAAATGCAGAAGAATCGCATTATCGAACAATAAAAAACAGCTGCATGGTAATGTCAAAATCTATGCCAGAAACAAAGGCAGAGCTTCTTTTACAGGCCAAACGAGAAGCAACAAGTGAACTTTTTGGTGAATTGATCACATCATTTAGCTCAGTACAAGATTTTGAATTAAGCGCTGATAGCGTGACTTCTTCCAGCGCTGGCTTTGTTCGTATTAAAGGAGATGCTGTTTACAGCAATGGTGCTAACCTTGGCGAGGTCTGTGTGCAGATTCATGCCTATGTTACTGAGGATGATCGCAATAAATTTAAGCCTGTTCATATAACAAACAAGCAGTGTGCTTCAGATGCAACACTCACAGTGAGCGCCATCAAAAAACATACTGAAGAGCAGGTAATCATATCCACATTAATAAACTATGATCGCAAGCTAGAAACTCACAATAAAAAACAGATGCTGCCACTAGTACATAAAGTCAAATATCTAGAGTCCGGCTTTATTCCCGACACAGCCACCTACTGCGCTAAATTCGAAGGTGTCATTTATCCAGTAGAAATCCTTGCGCTGGAAAATTCAGCCCCTACTCGACAAGCCGTCGTTTTAAAAAAAGCAACACCCACATCATCGAAGCGTCCTGTGCCTGACAGTAAAAAGCGTATCTACCCCAAAGATCAAAGTGGCTTTCTGGCTAAAATATTAGGCGGTTCAACAGGCGGGGCAAGGTTAAACTCAATTAGTACTTTGGCTCAAGCGCTTAATAGTCCATTATCGATAAAAGAAATCACCATACTTTTAAAGGGCATTGATAATTATCGCAGTAATGCTGTTGAAATTATTAAGAGAAAATTACCGGCTGGACTGACATTTGAAGAGATGAAAATCCTCCTTGCTGATTCCAGCGGAGGTAACAGACTCAAAATAATAACGCTCATTGCACCAAAACTTCCTGATACCCTCAAAGATAATGAGAGCACTCTG